>JAUVIQ010000260.1 GCA_030592655.1 Planctomycetales bacterium
GCGAACGGCGAGTGTGAGCCGTTGTGCGTCTCGCGGGCCTTGAGGTAGAGCGCCTTTCCGATACTTCCTTCGAGAACGATTTGCAGCGCCCGGTTCAGGGCCGGGGCGAAAACCCAGTCTTCGGCGTAGAACAACTTGACACCGGCGTCTTTGCAGACCTTTATCATTTCCTCGGCGTCGGCAGCCGTGGTAGCCAGGGGTTTTTCGCAGACGATGTGTTTGCCGGCATTAGCGGCTGCGATTGTTATCTCGTGGTGCAGGAAATTCGGTACGCAGACGCTTATCAGGTCGATGTCGTCGCGGGCGAGCATCTCGTTGTAATCTTCGTAGGTGTCCGGAACATTCCATTCTTTCGAAAATTCTTCCAATCCGTCAATGGCAGCGACGGCTACGATCTCGACCCTGTTGTCGCGGGCGTAGGAATCCGCGTGAAAACCGGCAGCGAATTTCGAACCGACAATACCAACTTTTACCTTGTCCATGTAATTCTCCAAAATTATTCGGTGTGGTAAGGGGACGGATTGTATCGTCTTGGCATTCTGACTGCAACGTAAAAGCAGGGACTTGGGACTAGGGACTAGGGACTAGGCAAAAAAAACCAGAAACAATCAACCCGTAATCCGGTGTTCCGTTTTTTCTGTTTTCTCGTTTTTGCCTAGTCCCTAATCCCAAGTCCCAAGTCCCTGTCTTTTAGTAATAATTTGCCAAACCTGTGATATGAATCGTAGTCTCCCTATAGAGTTGTATTCGCGGGATTACCAAGCCACAGAGGCGTCGCAAAGCGTCACGCCCGTCGAAGATATTCTTACGAAATGATTTATAGTCAATTTTGTCGGTTTGCGTGAAGGATTGTCAAGGTAGCGGAGGTAAAAAGGCGATGCCAACGTATCAGTACCAACTTAGAGGGCAGGGCGGAAACGTATCAGCCGGTCAGATTGCCGCTGGGAGCATGGCAGAAGCAGCGGCACTGGTCCGCAACCAGGGCGGCGGTTCATTGCTCGATATTTCACCCGCCAAATTGGACGGAAAGAACCTGCTGGAGAAAATCCGCAATTTCAGTATAGATTTCGGCCCGGGTCCCAAGGACGTTTTTACCTTTACCAATCAGTTGGCGGTAATGATTAAGGCGGGTATCGACGTTCGCGGCGCGACCGGGAGCATCGCCGAACAGGTCGAGAACCCTAAATTCAAGAAGATACTGTTCGCTATTCGCGACGATCTCAAGTCGGGCAAGGCGTTTTCGGAGGCATTGGCGAAATATCCGAAAATCTTCAGCCCGCTTTACGTCAACATGGTCCGGGCCTCCGAGATGTCGGGTAATTTCGGGCACATGCTCGACCGGATCACCGCGTACCTGCATCAGCAGATTGAGACGCGTGCGATGATCATCGGGGCGATGGTCTATCCGATAATCATCGCGACAATGGCGATTGGCACGACTGTCTTCCTGCTGACTTTCGTGTTGCCGAAGTTCACGACGCTTTTCGCCGGTAAGGAAGACTTACTCCCGATGCCGACGACGATTCTACTGGCAATGAGTGCGTTTTTGCGTGGTTCCTGGTACGTGGTCGTCGGTGCGGTATGCGCGATGGTGGGGGGGTTCTGGTATTTCATTCGAACGCCGTTCGGGACTACATGGTGGGATATGACCAAACTTCGCCTGCCTTTGCTCAAACGCGTCTTCCGCGCGTTGTACATCACGCGAGGTCTCCAGACGATGGGCGAGATGGTCAATGCCGGCGTACCAATGCTGGAAACCATCCAGATAACTGCCGACGTTTCAGGCAATACGTTTTTCAAAAAGATGTGGATGTCGGTCTATAAGTCGGTCAAGGGCGGAAAGCAGATAGCAGCCCCCCTGGTCAAGCACGGATTGTTGCCGACCAACGTCGTTCAGATGATCTCTGCCGGTGAAGAATCGGGAAAACTGGCAGAAGTGCTTCAGGATGTAGCCGAGTTTTACGCACAGCAACTCAAGAACGTTATCAAGGCGGTAACGGCAATGATTGAGCCTTTGATGATTGTCCTTATGGGTGTCCTCGTCGGATTCATCGCAATGAGCATAATTCTCCCGATATTCAAGATGTCGCAACTGGTCAAGTAAGGTAAAGCAGGTGTTTTGGAGGTAAGGGTCAATGTCAGTACGAAACGCACAACGGAGTTATTCCGGCAGGGGTGGTTTTACGCTGATTGAAGCCCTGATCGCATCTATCATCGTGGGTCTGGGTATTACGGCATTGTTGATGGCGTCGAAATCGGGGACGCAGGTTAACGCCGGCGCACGGGAAATTACCCATGCGGTTAATTTGGGGCAGGAAGTCCGCGAGTGGACGCTGAAATTACCATTCGCCGACCCCGAAACCCCCGACAATCCACCCGGACCGGACGGTGCAGAAGACCCGCAGACGTTCGTCGATGATCTCGACGACCTGGCGAGCGTAACCTACAGTCCGCCGAGAGATGCAAGCGGACAGGCGATTTCCGACATGACCGGCTGGTCGCAGCAGATTACGCTGTCATGGAGGGCCCCGACAAACATCTCGCAGACCGTTAGCGACGGAGCGAGTGAGATAATATATGTGGAAGTTGTAATTTCTTATGAAGGCCAATCGGTTGTAACGACCGGATGGCTCGTTACAAAGAGGGAATAGCGATGAAACAGTCAGAAAAATTCAATCGTGGGTTCGCTTATGTCCTGGCCCTGCTGCTGTTGGCGATTTTCAGCACGCTGGCGGTGGCTTTTGCATCCAGTACAGACCTGGGTCTGCAAAAGAGCGACAACTGCCGCAACTCCGCCAAAGCGCAACTGGCGGCTGAAGGCGGGCTTGAGTTTGTTGTGCACCTTCTCAAGGGTGTTCAGACTGAAGGTTCATGGGATGGTCAACCCGACATGCTTCCGATAGTCTATAGCCACCTGGCGGGAAAACTGGATGGGACGCCGAATATTTCCTATGGGTCCATCTCCCTGTCGGAAACTTCGATTTCTGTACCGAATATCTCGATAGGATCAGGTAGCGAGAGTTTCAGTTTCACCGTAACCCTTACCGATGAATCGACCTTCAAGGCGATCGTAACGGGTGTTTCCGGTTCCTGTAGCCGGAGACTGGCGGTCAATTTTGCCGTCATTGAAGACATCAGCATTACGAATTATTCCGTCGCCAGCCGGTCGCGGGTCTTTATCACTGACGGGGCCGTTGTCGATGGCGACGTGTGCAGCACGTGGACACGGACCAGTATCTGTAAGAGCGGCGTATATGCCGCGCCTTTTACTACCGATGCAGAC
>JAUVIQ010000065.1 GCA_030592655.1 Planctomycetales bacterium
ACCAAATACGCAAATGGAATCGCCAATTCCGATGAAAGGGACTCAAGCAAGATTCCATTCGAAACTTTCGAACGCGCTTGTACCTTCCTCATGTACTGTTCAGTCAAATACCAAGAAGATTTTTTGAAGAAGATGGATCGCCAAGGGAAAAGAATGTCGATTTTGTCAGCGGCGATGGTCATTCTGGCGGTCGTACAAATTTGCCTGTTTCTCGCTGGGAGATTCTAGTCGCTATTGATCATCCCATCAACTTTATCACAACACCGACAATCAGAAGCCCCACGCAGGCAATTGAGAAAAGCAGGTTGACTAACACTGACCAATCCGGAACGAGGTCCGGGTTGTAGTCCACAGATACTGACGCGAGTCGCTGTTTAATTTCATCTTCCGAGTATCCCTCCGAAAGCATATTTCGTTGGAGGTTCTCGCGCCAATAAACTTCAGCCCGTAAGGCATAATTGGAGACCAAACCCAAGCTCCAGAAAACCCCCAACGTGGCAATTACAGATAAGCCAAACAGCCACCAACTACCCCAAAACAAAACGCAGGCCACGGCTCCAGCGAGAAAACAACCCCACGCTCTCTTTCGCATTTCCTCGCCCTTTCTTTTGCTGGGTCACGTTCGCGCATCCACGTGGTCGCAAACACCGCGACCACGCCACCCGTCTCGGACAGGCAATTTACCCGTCCTGCGCTTTATTTATATCTTCACATGTTGGTATCCGAGATTCTCCAGTTCTTTTGAAATAATTTTTACAACCATCTCGTATTCTGGTTCATCTGGGCTGATGCCTGTTTCGACTTCAAGGATTTTCAGACAGGTTTCCAGCAGATTTGCCGGCAGTTCATTGTCAGTAATCATTGCTAACTGTTTTCTTTCACGACGAGTCGGTTTGATGGTAGCTTGGAATCTTCGTCCCAAGAGGTATATGGCGATGTTTTCTTCCGACTCATTTGGGAGTCTTTCTCGCATGTCTTTGTACAGGCTGAATTGTGAACGGACAACTCCTTGAATGTTACGTTGCGCCAACCAGCAAATAATTCTGAATTTCAGTTTTCGTAGCATGTTTTTCCTTCGTCTTAACGAAACGCTACTATTGCTTACTTTTCTTCTTGATCTTCGCCCAAGTGTCGCGGAGGGAGGCGGTTCGGTTGAATACCAATTTACCTTCGGCAGGTGACCGGGGCAAGGATTGTTGATGGCGGGTGGCACCTTCAACCGTAGCGTAGCGGAGGTTGTGGGTGCGTGCTGCGAAAACAAACAACGTCTTCAGGAGGCACAATTGGCCGGCATCAGGACACCCACAAGCCCCCGGCACTGCCGGGGGATAATACGCCTCAACGTTTTAACATTATCCCCCCGTTTCAACATTATCCCCCCGCATTAACATCGTCTCCCGTTTCAACATTATCCCCCCGCAGTACGTAGTATCGCTACGCGGTGCGGGGGGCTTCCCCGTAGGTACCACACACCCGTTGTTTTTTTGTTCCAATTTTCCCATCCTCATGGATAATTACCGGCGAGTTACAGACAACCTTGATGGAGAACCGAATCATGCAAGTCAGAGCAAAGAGAAAAAAGGCCAAGCGTACAAAACCCAAAGACGACCGCCTGTACACATTGGAAGTGCTGCTCATAGGCGGGCCGGCGACGGACAAATTCATCAGGGAAAACCCGGTAGTCTCTCGGACGATTCAGATACGAGGCTCACAGACGCTGGGTGACCTGCACGATGCGATCTTCGACGCCTTCGGCCGTGATGATGAGCACTTGTACGATTTTCAGATCGGCGGGAAGGAACCCCACGACCCGAAAGCCACGTCCTATACGCATCCGGAGGGTACGGAAAATCTTTTCGACGAGCCCGCCAGCGATGCCGAACGCGCAGCCATCGGTTCACTGGGCCTGAAGGTCAAGCAGATGTTCTTCTACTGGTTCGATTTCGGCGACGATTGGTGGCATCGGATTAAGGTCGTCGCAATCGACGACGAAGCACCTGAAGGAAAGTACCCCACGGTAATCAAGCAGGTCGGCAAAAGCCCGCCGCAGTATTTGGGGTGGGACGAGGAAGACGAAGAGGACGAGGAAGATTGATCCCGCCGGGTGGCGTGGGGCAAGGGTAGCGTTTAGTCCCATCGGGGCGGTCGTGCAGATTCCGAATTCTCCATACGGGTAAGCCCTCGGCACTGCCGAGGGATATGTATGCTCCAGAATTCCAACATTGTCACCCCGCATTAACACACAATCCCCCCGCAGTGACACATTATCCCCCCGCAGTGCGGGGGGCTTGTTGAAAAAATCCCTGCGTTCACCTTTGCGCGCGCAAACGTGAACGTAAAAATCAGGGAGACGAAAAAAACTAAAAAAACTTTTCCTAAGGCCACCAAGGACTTATGCCGTCGCAATCCGTTTTGCGTTCGCCTTTGCGCGCGCAAACGCGAACGCAAAAGTTAATACAGAGAACAGATAGGGACTTGGGACTTGGGTTTAGGGACCCGGCTTCGCCAAGGCTACGCCGTGGCAAGCCTTGGAAAAGAAGAACAGATGAACCAATCAACCAGTCAACTGATTAACCGGAATACCGGAATACCGAAGAATCCGCAATCCACAATGGTGCTCTGGGCCGTTTAGGCAAGATAGGCAATGGCGAATTTTTGGAAATGGGCGAAAAAATGACCTCAAAATACGCAAATCTATGCAGGCCAAGGAGTTGCGGATTTCGCAATTGGCCCGAATTGGCCCGTTTCGGCCCGTTTCGGCCCGCTACTTGAGGTGTTTGCGAATGTCTTCGGCGAGTTGCTCGATCCGGCCCGGGGGGTACGAACCGGCGGGCCAGTTGAAGTGAAACTCGTTGCCGGGGTTACGCGGAATGACATGAAAATGCACGTGCGGAACAACCTGGTGAGCGACAGAACCATTGTTCTGGAGGATATTGAACCCCTCACATCCGACGGCGGCCTGCACGGCTCGGCCCAGGGCTGGCAGATGCTTCAACACGGCAGCGGCAACGTCGGCAGGCATCTGATCGACAGTAACGTAATGGTCCTTCGGGATCAGCAGTGCGTGGCCTGGGGCGAGCGGTCCGATGTCGAGGAAGGCGATGGCGGAATCGTCTTCGAGCAATTTGGTACAGGGGATTTCGCCGGTAGCGATTTTGCAGAAGATGCAGTCCGAATCCTTCATAACCTTTCCTCCCGAAAATCCGAGGAACTACTTCTTCTTTTTCTTTTTCCTGGATTTTTTCTCGTCGTGGTCCGACGTTTCTCCGACGAGTTGCATCAGGACCTGCCGGCCGGCGTCTCCGATGCGTCGTTCGGGCAGGCGGATGATTCGAGTGTATCCGCCGGGTCGGTCGGCGTATTGCGGCGCTACTTCGTCGAAGAGTCTGGTAATGACGCTCTGGCCGGTGAGTTCGCCGGGGTTTTCCTTGCTGGCTATCGCCCGGTCGCCGAGGAGGGCAATGACTCGTCGTCGTGCGTGGAGCGTACCTTCGCATGCGGTGGTAATGAGTTTCTCGATGAAGGGGCGCAGTTCCTTGGCCTTGGCCGGCGTGGTTCTAATCGCGCCGTGCTCGATAAGGGACGCAGCGAGGTTCCGTCGCATGGCTTTGCGATGGGACGTCGAACGGGACAATTGTTTTCCTGCAATACGGTGACGCATGATTTTACCTTCGTTTTATTCCTGATCCTTCTCGGCGGATTCGGCCTCGGCCTCTTCGGGAACGGGGGTTTCGACATTCATACCGAGCGACAGTCCCATATCCGTAAGTTTTCGCTTCACTTCGCGGAGGGAAGTTTTACCGAAGGATCGCACCTTCAGCAGTTCGGTTTCGGTTTTGGTCGCCAGGTCCATGACGGTGTATATTTTCGCGGCATCGAGGCAATTATTCGACCGGACGGACAGTTCGAGTTCGTGGATGGTCGTATTGAGTTTCTTTTGCAGTTCGGCGTCGAGTTCCGCCTCTGCTGCGGTCGTTCCGGTATCGATGATCGTCTCTCCGACCTCGAAATACTGCACGAACGGGTTGAGGTGTTTCCGCATGATTTTTGCGGCCTCGACCATCGCCATCTCCGGCGTAACGGTTCCGTTTGTCCAGATTTCCATGATCAGGCGGTCGTAGTTAGTTCGTTGCCCGACACGTGTGTCTTCAGTCGAATAACGGACCCTCGTAACCGGCGAGAAAACCGCATCGACGTGGATACGCCCGATTTCATGGTCGGCGTCCGAGTCGATCATTTCTTCTGCCGGTACGAATCCGCGTCCGGTTTGCACGACCATCTCCATTTCGAACTCGACGTTGTCGGTCAGCGTCGCCAGCACGAGGTCGGGATTGATGATCTCGATGGACGGATCGACCTCGATCATCCCGGCGGTAATGGGTTCGGCTACTGCGCCGTGGACCGTCATGACCTTCGGTTCGGGAGAATGCGATTTGACAATCAGACTCTTTACGTTGAGTATGATGTCGGTGGTATCTTCCATGACGCCTTTCATCGAGGAAAATTCGTGCTCGACGCCGGCAATTTTAACGCTGACAACGGCTGCTCCCTCAAGCGAAGAGAGCAGTATTCTCCGGAGGGAGTTGCCTACTGTCGTACCGAAACCCCTTTCGAACGGTTCAATGGTGAACCGCCCGTACGTGGGTGTAGAAGCATCCTGATCCGGAACAACGCGTGTCGGTAATTCCAGGCCTCGCCATCGTGCTCGCATCGGCTTTGGTCTCCGCAATAGTTAGTTCAAAAGTTCAACCGGTTCAACGCCGGCGTGGTTATCTGCTGCACAACTCGACTATAAGGTTTTCTTCCACCGGGATTGTTACGTCATCCCGGCTTGGCATCGCCAGAACAAGCCCTTCGAGTTTTGCCGCATCCAGGCTGAGCCAGTTCTGCACATGCGGCTCGCCGAGTTCTTCCATTTGCTGCTTGATGAGGTTCTTTGATTTATCTGACGGTTTCACGGTAATTTTGTTCCCGACTTTCACAAGCGCCGACGGGACATTCACCTTTCGACCGTTGACGTACACATGTCCGTGCGAGACGGCCTGTCTTGCCGATGCACGCGAGAGCGCGAAGCCGAGTTTATAGACGACATTATCGAGTCGGCGTTCAAGCAGTCCCAGCAGGGCAGCGCCCGTGTTGGTTTTCTGCTTTTCGGCCATACTGAAATACCGCATAAACTGACGCTCGAAGATACCGTAGTACCGTTTAACTTTCTGTTTTTCACGCAGCCTGATACCGTATTCGCTGCTTCGTCTGCGACGCCAACTGTGCATACCCGGCGGGTTGTTCCGCCATTGTCTCTCGAGCGGACACTTGGCGGTTTCGCACCGCGCGCCCTTGAGCATCAGTTTGACGCCTTCGCGTCGGCAAAGCCTGCATGATGGTCCTGTATAACGCCCCATCGTTTGTATTAAACTCCTTCTATTCCTGAAACGACAACTCCACTCCAGGCCGCGAGGCCTTTGGCGGGATTGCCACCGTTAATATTAAAATCCTTCTATTCGCAAAAAGTGTCGTATCTATGTTTGTATTCGCTAAACTCTTCGTCTTTTTCTGGGTCGGCAACCGTTGTGCGGGATGGGGGTAACATCTTCTATTGTGGTGATTTTCAGTCCTGCGCCCTGCAGCGCGGTAACAGCGCCTTCGCGTCCTGAACCTGGCCCTTTGACCTGCACTTCGACTTCCGTTACTCCCATTTTCTTTGCCCTGTAAGCGGCGTTTTCGGCTGCTCGCTGGGCGGCGAACGGCGTGCTCTTACGAGCGCCTTTGAATCCGACATTCCCGGCGGAGCACGAGCAAATCACGTCGCCGTTCTGGTCGGTAATCGTTACAATCGTGTTGTTGAACGTCGCCCTGACGTGTACGATCGCCCTGGCTCCGACCCGTTTTGCCTTTTTCCGCACAGCGGCCATTTTATCTCATCTCCTTGACGGACTTCTTTCCTGCGACGGTTTTGCGCGGTCCCTTGCGTGTCCGTGCGTTTGTCTTGGTTCGCTGTCCTCGCACCGGAAGACCTCGACGATGACGCAGACCTCGATAGCAGCGAATGTCGCGCAGGCGAGCGATGTTCTGCTGGACCTGGCGGCGAAGTTGACCCTCGACGACGAAATCGCTTTCCAGCACCGACGCTATGGCGCTGAGTTGCTGCTCGGTCAATTCGCTTGCTTTGGCATCCGGGTCGAGGTCGGCCTTACGGCAAATTTCCATCGCCCGTGTAGGTCCGACACCAAAAATGTACCGTAACGCAATCCTGGTGGGCTTGTCGTTAGGGATGTCTATACCAACAATTCGCGGCATTATTTACGCCCTCTTATCCTTGCTTTTGTTTGTGCCTGGGATTGGTGCAGATTACACGCACCACACCCTTACGTCGGACTATCCGACAGTGTTCGCAACGACGTTTTACTGAACTTTTGACTTTCATGATTTCACCAAACTAAAAAACTTTCCGCCACAGAGGCACAGAGGTCGCAGAGGTAATTTTTGTTTTTTCTTTTTCTTGAAAATAACAATCTCTGTGTTCTCTGTGTCTTGCCATAGGCATCCCTACGGGACTGTGGCCTATCCTGTTTCAACTACCATCGGTCAATATTCGCACGCCGTCGGCGGTAACCGCGATGGTGTGCTCAAAATGGGCCGACGGCTTTGAGTCTTTCGTAACAACCGTCCACCCGTCTTTTTCGACGAGGACTTCCGGCCTGCCCATGGCCACCATCGGTTCGACCGCGAGTACCAGTCCTTCTTCCATCAGGATGTCCCGGTTCAGCAGGTCCCGGCTGACGAAATTGGGGACCTTCGGGTCCTCGTGCATTTCGCGTCCGATCCCGTGCCCGACAAACTCCCGCACAACGGAAAAGCCTTCGCTCTCTATATATTTCTGCATTTCGCGGGCAACTTGAGACCATCGCCCGCCAACCGTTACGGACTCGACGGCAATTCGCAGCGACTTCTGCGTAACCGATACAAGTCGAGCGGTATTCCGATCAACCTCGCCGGCAATAAACGTTTTTGCCGCATCGCCGCAGTACCCGTTAAGCCGGCAACCATAATCAACACTTACTATATCGCCGTCGCCAATTACCCGCTTCGACGGTATTCCGTGAACCACCTGCTCGTTAATCGACGCGCAGATGGTTCCGGGGAACGGTCCGCCTTTTCCCGGAACGCCCTTGAAAAGGGCTTCAGCGCCCAAATCCCGCGTCAGGCGTTCAGCCTCGGCGTCCAGTTCGCCGGTCGTAATTCCCGGGGCGACCATTTCACCCAAACGCGAGAGAACCTGATGAACGACGTTACCGGCCTGTCGCATCAGTTCAATCTCACGTGGAGATTTCAGTTTGATCGCCACGTAGTATTTTTCCTTTATGACGCCAGGGCCTCTGCTGCCTGTTGGGCAACTTCTTCCAACGGCGCCCCGCCGTCGAGTGTTATCATCTTCCGTCCGCCGGTAGCGTAGTATTCAATCACCGGCTCGGTCTGCCCGCGGTAAGCCGTCAATCGCTGACGAACTACTTCTTCGGTATCGTCATCACGCTGGAGGAGTTCGGCTCCGCAGACGTCGCAGACGCCCTCTTTTGCCGGCGGGATGTTCCTTATATGATACACCCTTCCGCAATCAGGGCAACTACGCCGTCCCGTGATCCTATCGACCAACAGCGATTCGTCAGCCTCGATAACCAGAACCGCTTCAAGCGGAAGACCCAATTGTTCCAGTTGTTTATCCAGCGCTTGAGCCTGTGCGACGGTTCGCGGGAAGCCGTCCAGCAGCAGACCTTTGTCGGCGTCCTGTTTTGCGATTGCCTTGGCCATAATTTCAACGACGATCTCGTCGGGGACCAATTCGCCGGCGTCCATATAACTTTTCAACTTTTCGCCGAGTTCGCTACCGTCGGCGCGTTCGGCGCGGAGGATGTCGCCGCTCGACAGATGCACCATGCCGAACTTCTCGACCAGGTATTTCGCCTGTGTCCCTTTACCTGCGCCCGGAGGTCCCATCAATACAACTCTCATCCTCTGGACCCCTTGATTCGTCCGCCGCCGCTGAGGAATCCACCGTAGTTACGCATAATAAGTTCAGCCTCAATTCGCTGGACCATGTCCAGCGCAACAGAAACCATAATCAGCAATCCCGTTCCGCCGAGGTATGCGGCGATGTTGAAGGGGATGTCCATACTGAACGCCACTATTTGCGGGATGACCGCGATTGCCGCAAGGAATGCGGCTCCACAATAGGTTATTCGCTCCATGACACGTTCGAGGTAATCGGCTGTGCGTTTTCCGGGTCTGAGCCCCGGAATAAACGAACCGTAATCCCGCAACTGGTCGGACATGTCCTTGGGGCGGAACTGCACCGTCGTCCAGAAATAAGCAAAGAAGAATATCATCCCCACATAGACAAATTGATAGATCATGTCCCTCATGTCGAAAGCCTGCGCCATGAACCCGGTGAAACTATTGTGCCACGTCCCGTCGGCCCACTTGGCAATGGCGTTGGGGAACATCATCAGCGAGGAGGCGAAGATAATCGGCATGACGCCGCCGTGATTTACACGCAGGGGCAGGTACTGCCTCTGTCCGCCATAAACCCGCCGGCCTCGAGTGTGCTTTGCCTGCTGGATCGGGATTCTTCGCTGCGCCTGGGTGATAAGGATGGAACCGGCGACGACGAATACGAAGGCTGCGACCAGGAAGGCTATCTTTACCAGACCGATTTCACCACCACCGGCGCCGGTAACTTTCAGCGACGCCCTGGCCACCAGTTCGCGGATCGCCCAGGGCATCCGGGCGACGATACCGGCCATGATTATCAGGCTGATACCGTTACCGATACCATATTCGTCTATCTGCTCGCCCAGCCACATCAGGAAGACGGTTCCCGCCGTCAGACCAAAAATCGCCATCAGGAACACGCCCGTTGAATCGGCATACTCGGGATACAGGTTCGGGCGCATTATTGCCATCCAGATACCGACCGCCTGTACGATGCACAGCCCGACCGTCGCGTAACGGGTGTATTCCTGTATCTTCTTCTGACCGGATTGTCCTTCCTTCTGGAGTTTCTCCAGCGACGGGACGACCGTTACGAGAAGTTGGAAGATGATGGAGGCGGAGATATACGGCATGATACCAAGCCCGAACAGCGTGCATTTCTGGAGGTTTCCACCGGTGAACATGGCGAAGTATTCCATCGCCTGACCCAGGGGTCCTGTGGCTTGGCCTTCCATAAACCTGCTGAGCTCCCCTTGATTCAGTCCGGGAAGGGGAATGTGAAAACCGATCCGATAGATGCACAGCAGCGACAACGTAAAGGCTATCTTCTTCAGTAGGTCCGGGACCGAGAAGATATTCTCCAGCACTCTTTTGATGGAAGTCTTCGCAAGAAAGACAAAGTAGAACACCACCATTACTGCAATTGCGGCGACTACCTGAGTCATCGGTCCGGTCAGAGCGTCAGCGCTGTAAGGTGTGGCTGTCAGCGCACCATAAATACCCCTTCCGCCTTCCGCCAGAAAGTATGCAGCCGCAAGAGCTGCCGCAAGACCGATAACCAATCTGAATGTTCTATAAGCCATTGTTGTTAATGGTCAGTAGATGGTAGCCGGGAATAATGACTCTTTTTCACTGGCTACTGACTACCGACTACTTCTTTTCCATTACCCGTTCGACGCTTCCGCCGGCCTGGATGATTTTCTCCTGAGCCGAGGTCGAAAACGCCTGTGCCGCGACTGTCAGTTTCTTTTTCAGTTCACCTTTTGCGAGTATTTTCACCGGTTCGCCGCCGGGGCGAATCAGATGTTTGGCAGCGAGCGTTTCGGCGTCTGCGCGGTCGCCGTCGTTGAATACGTCCAGGTCGGCGACGTTGACAATCTGGTACGGCTGGGTTTGGAAGTCCGCGTTGTTGAATCCCCGTTTGGGTATCCTTGCCAGGACGGACGTTTGTCCGCCCTCGTATCCGAACATGGACGTTCTTCCGGCTCGCTGTCCTGCGCCCTTGTGCCCGCGTCCGGAGGTTTTACCCCGCCGGACACCACGCCCGATTCGTCTTGACGTCTTGTTTCGACCGGCCTTGTTTAGTATCTCGTCTAATTTCATGATAACGCAACCCCTCGCATTTCGGCGATCTGCTCGGCACTTCGAAGCCGTTTCAACGCCGACATACCGGCCTGGAGGAGGTTCTTCGGGTTGGTCGAACCGTAGGACTTTGTCAGCACGTCCTTGATACCGGCCAGTTCCAGTAACGGTCGCAGATTCACTCCTGCGATAATACCCGTCCCTTCTGCAGCGGGGATCAGTACGACCTGCGCCGCACCGTATTTCGCCTTTATCCGATGCGGTATCGTACTACCCTTTCGCTGTATGGTAAGAAGGGCTTTTTTCGCGCTTTTTACGCCCTTTTCCACAGCGGTCGGTACTTCGTTTGCTTTTCCATAACCGATTCCGACCTGCCCGTTACGGTCGCCCACGACAACCAATGCCGCGAAACGGAACCGCCGACCACCCTTGACGACTTTCGCGCAACGGTAAATCTTCACGACCCGGTCTTCGACAGTCTTATCTTCGGAAAAGTTTTCCCGCTTGTCTTTTTGTCTCTGCGCCTGCGTCAAGACATCTGCTCCCTGCACCCGATCATTTTATAAGTAAGTCTAAAATTCCAATCCGCCCTTCCTGGCGGCCTGGGCCAGTTCTTTAACTCGCCCGTGATAAGCGTATCCACAACGATCGAACACGATCTTTTTAATCCCCGCGCCGACGGCCTTTACCGCCAGCGCCTCGCCAATGGCCGAAGCGGCGGATTTGTTCCCGCCGTAACCGACCTTCGCGAGTATGTCTTTCTCCACGCTTGAAGCCGACACCAGCGTCTTACCGGCGGTATCGTCAATGATCTGCGCGGAGATGTTCTTGTGGCTTCGGAAGACCGTCAATCTCGGTCGGTCCGGTTCGCCTGTAACCCGGCGGCGAATGTGTTTCCTGCGTCGCTGCCGGCGGATATTTTTTTCAATCAGATGTTTCATGTGTTCATAATCCTATTCGCCGGTACCGGCAAACGCCTTACCTGCTTTCCTGCGAATGTACTCACCGGCATAACGCATCCCCTTACCCTTGTAGGGTTCCGGTGGACGTGCTTTTCGCAAACGAGCGGCGAACTGCCCTACTGCCTGTTTGTCAACTCCCGAAACGGTAAATTTCGCCGGATCGGTGTCGCCACGGGCCTGGGGGGCCTGAACCGTTATCGTCAAACCGTCAGGTATGTCGAAAACACACTGATTGGCGTATCCGACCGACAGCGAAAGCTTCTGGTCCTGAATCTGAATCCCGTATCCGACGCCGTAAATCTCAAGACCTCTCTCGTAGCCGGTCAGACACCCTTCGAGCATATTGGCAATCAGCGCTCGTGTCGTTCCGTGCAGCGCCCGCGACAGGCGGTCGTTATTTTTCCGCTGAACGGTAATCACCTTCGCGTCCTGATCGTAGTCCAGTCCGATCTCAGGTCGATGCGACCATGACAGTTTACCTTTAGGCCCATCGACGCTGACGTTGCGTCCTTCAATGACGACTTTGACGCCGGCGGGCACGGGTATCGGTTTGTTTCCTATACGCGACATACTTTTTCCACGAATTACACGAATTGAAACAAATTACACAAATTTCAAAAACAGACACCTTTGTGTGATTCATTCTTATTCGTATAATTCGTTCCTGTTCGTGTTAATCCGTTTCAATTCGTGTAATTCGTGTTAACAGACGGTGCAGAGGACTTCTCCGCCGACATTTTCTTCCCGGCATCTGCGGTCCGCCAGAACGCCTTTGCTGGTGGAGACAATTGCCACTCCAAGCCCGTCCATCGGCTGCGGAACGTCCGCCGCTGTGCTATAGACTCTTTGTCCGGGTCTGGAGGTTCGTTTCAATTCCGTTATTATCTGTTCGCCGTTCGGTCCGTATCGCAGGTACACCCTCAGTAACCTATCCTTCGGGTTGCTGCTTTCGTCGCCGGTCCGGGCGTAATCTTCGATATAACCTTCTTCTTTCAACACTTTCGCGATACCTTCGCAGATTCCGCTTGGTCGGACATTGACTGCTTTATGCCCTGCACGAGCGGCATTACGGATTCGCGTCAGCATGTCAGCAATGGGGTCAGATAGACTCATAATTCACCAACTCGCCTTTTTCATCCCCGGAACCTTGCCTTCGTTGGCAAGTTTGCGGAGGCAGATTCGGCAGATTTTAAATTTCCTGTACACGCTGCGGGGACGCCCGCACATTTGGCAACGACGCTGGATACGCGTCGAAAACTTCGGCGGCCTCTTGCTCTTCGCTATCTGTGCCTGTGTTGCCATTGGTTCCTCTTATGTTCTAAACGGCATGCCCAAAAGCAACAACAACCTGCGGGCCTGTTCGTCAGTATCGGTCGTTGTTACAATCGCTATATTCATGCCCTGGGTAGCCTGGACCTTGTCCGGATTAATCTCCGGGAAAACGGTCTGCTCGGTCAGACCCATATTATAATTACCCTTCCCGTCGAACCCGCCGGACGGTAACCCGCGAAAATCCTTCACTCGCGGTATGGCCACGCTTATCAGTCGATCGAGAAATTCGTACATCCGACGCCCGCGAAGCGTAACCTTCAGCCCGATCTTCATACCGCGTCTGAGCTTGAAGTTGGAAACGCTCCTGCGCGCCTGCGTTATGACCGGTTTCTGACCGGTAATCAGCGCCAGTTCCGCTGCCGCCGGTTCAAGACAGGCGTCGTTTTCAACGGCCTTGCTACCAAGCCCCATCGAAATGACGATTTTCTCCAGCCTGGGAATCGCCAGGCGATTGTCCAGACTGAACTCCTTCGCCAATACCGGAGCCACTTCGGTTTTATATTGTTCAAGAAGACGCACAGCCATCGTTCAAAACACCTTCGCTATTAATCTTTCTTTTTTCCGATTGTTCCAAGCGATTGACCTGATTTTCTGGCGAACCGCTCCTTGACTCCCGCCGAATTGACCCGAAACCCCACCCGCGTCGGCTGGGATGTCTTCGGGTCCACCGGTAGGACGTTTGAGATATCTATTGGCATCTCTTTCTGGATTCTTCCGCCCTGCGGGTGCTGCCGCGAGGGACGAAGGTGGCGAT
>JAUVIQ010000262.1 GCA_030592655.1 Planctomycetales bacterium
GATGCAGGGTTCGGCCTCGGCTTCGCCGCTGATGTAGAAGGCGCCGTTCTGATGCGGGTTTTCGCCGTAGCGGAGTTCGCCGGCGGATTTTTTATAACTGAGCGTCAGTCGCTCCGGCAGCGAGACGCCGCGCTGTTCGGCGAGGTAGGTATTAATGACTGTATCGTAGTGGGCCGTCAGGCAGAAAGCGGTGTGGGCGAGTTCGCATCGGAGTTCCTGCGAGACGGCTCCGTCGTTGGCCTTCATCTCGGCCAGGACTTCGTCGTATTGGTCGCAGTCGGTCACAACAGTGACGAATTTATGGTTCTTTGCGGCGGCGCGGACCATCGTAGGCCCGCCGATGTCGATCATCTCAATTGCTTCAGCCAGTGTGCATTCGTCCTTTGCAATGGCCTGCTCGAACGGGTAAAGCCCCACGCAGACCAAATCGAGCGGTTCGATACCGTATTTTTCAATATCGACCTGGTGTTCCGGGTCGTCGCGGAGCGCGAGGATCGCGCCGTGGACCTTCGGATGCAGTGTAACGACGCGATGGCCAAGCATTTCCGGGAATCCGGTCCATTCCTGGACCTGGCGGACCTTCACGCCGGCGGCCTCGATTACCCCGGCCGTCCCGCCGGAGGAAATTATCTCCACTCCCATATCCGCCAAGGCCTTTGCGAAGTCGGCTACACCCGTCTTGTCGAAGACGCTTATCAATGCACGCTGGATTTTGGTTTTCACGAGTGATGCTCTCCTTTCGGATTTGTTAAACAGCGACGAAAAGGGCGGTCGTGACGACCGCCGCTAAACGTAACTTGTGCGACGTTACGCCTGCTCAACCGGATTAGTCTTTCAGCATTTTCGGTGTCAGGTGCTTGACCGATTCGGGAGTTATGCAGACGAATTTCCCGTCGGTAGTGGCGGCATAGATAACAGGTTTTACTGCGTTCGGAACGAACAGGTCCAGTCCTGTCATCGGGAAGGATTTTTCGACCTTTCCCAGTATTTCATGCACGAGCAGCAGTTGGCGGTCGTCGGTCAGGACCATTGCGTAAGTGGCCTTGTCGATTTTCGCACAAGCCAGCACGGTTCGCCCGTTTTCGGTGTCCCATCGTTTCCGTCCGCTTGCCAGGTCGATGGCGTAGAGGCGGTCGCGCCAGGAATACTGAAAAACCGTCTGACTACCGACCTGCACAGGTTTTCGCAGCGGTCCTTCGGTAACGAATTTCCACAGTTCGGAACCGGTGAGGTTGTCGTAGGCGTAGAGTCGGTAATCCTGGCTTGGTACGAAGCATCCTCGCCCGTCCACCGAGAAGTCCGCCGAGATAGCGGCGTCCGTCAGTTGCGTCCACGCATGGCGGTCTTTATCCCTGCCGGGATTGATTGCGTAGAACTTTCCGTCCTGGCTGGCGATGAAGAGCCTGTTTCCGAAGACCCTGGGTCTGGCCGTAATCAGGTCTCCGGTCGCCATTTGCCATTTGGTCAGACCTTCAGAGAGCCTGACGGCGAAGTACCATCCCTTCACCGATGCGACGTAGAAGTATGTGCCGTCGCTGGTTCCGGGCGTGTTGGCCGAAAATTTGAAATCGAGTTTCCGCACCAGTTTTCCGGTGTCGCGATTAATCAGAAGGGCGTAAGTAACCGTGTTGATGATCACGGCGTTGAACGGTTCGAGGCGGTTCTTTGGATTTGGCTTTACCAGTTCGGCGATCCCGGTGGTTTTCGGCACAACGACCTGGTCTGCGTGGCAGGGCGCGAAGACCTTTTGCACCCTGCTGCCTGCGGGATAACTCCACTTATACGTTCCCTTCGCGGCGTCCAGTGCAATCAGGCGGTTCGCCGAGGTCAGGGCGTAGAGGTTTTCGTCAAGCCTCCAGATTCGACGGCCCGATTCGTCGTCTTCGAGGCCGACCTTGTAGTGCCAGTAGTAGCGAAGCGAGCCTTCAGCTAGGACCGACGGGGATATGATTCCGCCCCATTCATTCACCGGCGAAGCAGACTCGCAACCCGCAAGCAGCATCACAACCGCACATATAACGACGTATTTTCCGAACCGCATACCAATGTCTCCTGTGTTAATAATCAGCGATCAGCAATCAGCGGTCAGCAGTCAGCAAAAAAATGATCGCTGACCGCTTTATCATTCCATCTCGACGTAGTCGCTCAGGTCCACGTCATTTTCGGCTTCGTAAGCCCGCATCCGCTCGATCCGTTCAAGGTCTTCGGTGATCCGGTTGGCGAGCCTGAAGATATAAGGTCTTCCTTCCAGTCTTGCTTTCAGGTCGGCGACCATGTCGTCCCATGCGCCCTCATACAGATTACGCTTCAGCACGACCAGCATGCGCTCTTCCCGGCTCATTTGCCGGACGAACCCGCGCACCTTCCGGTCGCCGCCGGACTTGCCTCTGGTAGGCGTCACAGACGACTCCTCGCACTACGGACCCAAACTCCGGATACCACAGGCTTTCACCCGAAGCCTATAATCTAGACCCGTTGCCTGTCGGCGTCAATAAAAACCCGTAAGGCGGGAAAAAGGTGACGGGAGTCTTTTATCCGCGTGTGAAAAGGTAATTACAAAACGATTGCCAACTGCTCTAATCGGATTCGCCCGTATCATAAACGAGATATTCGATGGTTTTCTTTATCCCCGTCGTGCAGGTTTTTTTGAGGTTCGGGTCGGGATAGTCGGCATAAACCAGCAGTATATCTCTTGTCCCCTTGATATTGACCATTGCATTGCTGAGTGAACGGCGCTTTCCGAAGTCCGCCACCAGTTTGAAACAAACGCCGTCGGCGCTCCTGGCGAGCCACCTGTGAGAGGCCTGGCTCTGACAGGACAGATAATACCAGCGTCCTTTTTTGACCACAGTTGTAAAAAGTTGGGTATCGATGTCGCGTTTGAACGGATCGGCGATACCCTCCACCTTCAGTTGCCTGGCTGACCACGTTTTGCCTCTGTCGGTGGTCTTGAAGCGGTACGCATTACCGGCCTTTTCTCCCATTCCGACAGACGAGTATATTACGACGTCATTACCCTCCATCATTGCAGTGCCCATGATATGGTCGCCCCTGCCGACGAGTTTCTTTGTGGGTATGTCGTGCTTCACTTTGTCCCACCCTTTGCCCTTGGTGAAGATGCTGTAACTCAACGAATCAAGGTTCCTCGTCCTGGCGGAAATTCCTTCACAGAACAGCCACGCGGTCGAATCATCGACCGCCAGGAATGCGGACATGGGACGTCCGCCCAGATCGA
>JAUVIQ010000061.1 GCA_030592655.1 Planctomycetales bacterium
CGAAGGTGAGATTGGTGACTGGGACTAAGTCGTAACAAGGTAGCCGTAGGGGAACCTGCGGCTGGATCACCTCCTTTCTAGAGGATAATCTAGACGCCGGGGAAATAGCATTCAGCAATCAGCAGTCAGCAATCAGTGAACTGAAAGCTGAAAGCCGAACGCTGAACGCTTTTCTCACAGAGAGATCTGTCCGGCAGATAAGTCAACACAGCCTCGTCCCGAGCGACAGCGAGGGACCCTGAGCTTTTGTCGAAGGGTCTTTTTCGGTTGCCAGGACCAGCCGTGCGGCGACGCACGACAAAGACGGTTACACTGTTTACCATATACCAAGGCCCCGCGCCTGACCGCGCGGGGCCTTTTTTGCGCATTGCACTTTCGTTGCACGTGCTATAATGTTCGTAGAGGTAATTATTATGAAAAAGAAATTTGATTGTGTGGGCGGATTCAACTCATCATGAAAAGGGAAAATGGGACGACAAGGTGGTAACTGTCCAACAGTAACAGGAGAGACATTCAATGGGGAATCGCTCAACAAATGTTTTGTCGTCTCGACATGATTGCATGTTGATAGGCGTCGTTTTGTGGGCCATGTTGGTAGTTCTGGCGGGTTGCGAGAGCAAGCCCGATTCCACGCCCGATGCCTGCGCCGAGGCAGAACGAATTCTGCATGAGGAGGCCCTGAAGTTCCAATCCGGTGATCCTGAACTTCTGCAACTCACCAAGAAGCTGGTTGCTCTCGGCGACGTGGGGATGAAGTCTGCCTCCGATGCGCTCGATGCACGCTCTACCTCGACGGGAGCCCTGGCGGTCAGCACGCTGGTGGAATTTGGCGAACCAGGCCGGAATGTGTTGATCAGTGCGATGTCATCGACGAATAAGATCATAAAATACCGGGCCATCCGCGGTTTGGGAAATGCCCGCGACGTGCGAGCGTTGCCCGAATTACTGAAGATGGTGGATACTTGGAGCATGAAGCACCGTGTCGTCGGTAGGGCGTTGATCAAGATCGGCCAGCCGGCTGTTCCCGGTCTGCTTAAATTGCTCGAATCTTCGAAACGGGATGTTCGGCGTGGTGCGGCGGAACTGCTGGGGGAAATTGCCGATAACCGTGCGATTCAGCCGTTGGCCGATCTGCTGGGGGACAAGGAGTTTTTTGTCCGTTGCGCTGCCGGACGCGCGTTGGCCAAGTACGGAACGCGGGTTATTCCCACGCTAGCCAGGTTGCTGAAGAACTCCAATAACAAGGCCCGGAGTGAGGCAGCGACAATTCTTGGAGAGATGGACGACACTCGTGCCGCAGTGGCCTTGGTGTCCGCTTTGGACTCAACTCCTGATTCCTATATAACCTCTAACATTATCAATGCGTTGGTAAAGTTGGGATCCAAGTCGATCGATCCCCTCCTGCCCATTCTCAAAAAGAATGGCCGAAAACGAATTCGGAACGCAATGGAAGCGCTCAGCCGGATTCCCGACCCTCGCGTGGTAGCGCCTCTGCTGGAAGCCCAGGACAAATTAGGTAATACCGTGTGGGATGTCGTTGACAAATTAGCGAAGCGACCAAAGGTTGTCGAGAAACCGGCGATGAGTCTGTTGCATTCCAATGCCCCACTTAAAGTCCGCGTGAAAGCCATTCGGTTACTTGGGCTGATCAAATCCAAGTCGGCCGTCAAGCCGCTGTGTCAGCTGATACGAACTCCATCCAAAGATTCGGCGATGCGTAATCTCCAGAGGAAAGCGATTTGGGCGCTGGGCCAAATCGGTGACCGACGCGCGATTCCGGCGATTAAGCTCGCTCTGGACTGGTCTCCCCGCGGTTATTACAAAACAGCCGCCATTAGATCACTCGGCCAGCTTAACGCCCAGGAGATGGTGGGTCGCTTCATTGAAGAGTTGGATGCCAATCCACGCTGGGGATCGCAATTCCATGTGGGGCAAACGCTGCTTTCTGCGCTGGGCAACCTGCGGGCCGTCAAGGCGATACCCGCGATCAAAAGGCAAATTGAAAACAATCGCAATTTTGTCGAAGTGGTCAACTCGGCGGTTAACGCCCTGGAGAAAATCGGTGATCCGGAGGTCTTGAGTGTCTTCGAAAGCCTGGCGACGCACAAGGATGGAAGGATTCGTTCTGAGGCCATAAGGGCGATGGGGAAATTTGCTAAACCTTCTTCAATCAAAACGCTCCGGGCGGCGATGAAATACAATGACACTATGACCTATCTTACAATCGCTTTTGTGTGCAGTAAGATCGGAACCCCCGATGCGATAAAATTGCTGCGAAAAGTGTCCACTGAAGGTGATTTTTTGGTGCGTGAACGCGCGATGAAGTTGTTGGTGAAAAAGGACCCCGAGGCGGTGGCGTTCCTGATTCGGCGATACCCGAATGAATCGCATTTGCCGACTCGATCGACCATGATTAAATTATTGAAATCACAGAAAGCCGTCGAAGCGTTGCCGATTTTCCTTGCTGCCGCCAAAGACTCCTCGCCGGACGCCCGTTGTGTACGATCCAACGCCTTTTGGGGACTGGCGGCTGTGGGTAACTCCGAGACTGTCCGCCTCCTGGAAAAATACAAGGCCGAGACCGAGGCGGAAATGAAACGCGACCGAAACTCAATGACGATCAGTGTCTTTGCTTGTGCCCGCGATGCGCTGGTCTCTCTGAAAAACCGCTTAAGGAAAGATAAAGAAGCCCAAGTCAAAAAGAAACCGGGGATAGAGTAAGAGTGGGGCGTTCGTACGGGCACCCTGCAACTGTTTTCAGGCGCGATCTGGTCAATTGTCTGGGAAACTAGGGAAACTAGGGACAGTCACCTATTTCGAGGTGAGGCGGTAGGCGACAAAGACGGTTACACTGTTTACCATATACCAAGGCCCCGCGCCGAATAAGCGCGGGGCCTTTTTTGCGATCCTGCGTCCACTACAACAACTGGTCAGAAAACCACCTCTTCGGCGACACGCGCCTTGTTTGGACTCTGGATGTCGAAGACTCGCTTCCGGACAAGCTTGCTAGGTTTAAGGGGGAAAGGCAACAGAACACTGAATTGTCCAGAGTGCGGGCGGATTGTCGAATAGCAGGACCACAGATTCGATGATTTGCCCTCGAGAAAGGCCATCCAGCAATCGTCGTCAACATATCCGAGCACTCGTTCATCGGGCACTCGTACTTTCCACTCGACGGGCTTGCACATTTCGTAACTGGAGAAGCCCCTAGCATGTTCAACGGCCCACAAAAATTGGTCCTTGCCAACTACTGCCGCAAGTGCCGAACATTTCTGAGGATAATTTGGAAAGTGCCCCTTGTATGGCGAAAGGTTGGGGTCCACTTGCCCTTCGGTTAGGACAAACTTAACACAATGTCTCGTCAGAAAATCTGGCATTGGTTCTCCAATAACTCCCCGCTTAGTTGCGAGTAATCCGTGTGGACACGAGTTACGTCCTTAATTCTTCACAGTGGAGACAACCAGCCACAGGACAATCACAGCGAACAGAATGACATACTTCGTTGTCTTGCTGAAGATGATCTTATGGCCGAGGATGCGGTTTTTGCTTGCCATGGCTATCAACTTATAGATCGGGGCAGCAAGTGCGGCAGTCAATGCTCCAACAACCATTTTCTCCAACAGTGTCATCGTGGCTCTTCCTTGCAAAGAGGCTCGTATGCCCCACGTTAGTACCCGGATCATTTTATCGCCTATCGAACTACTTTTCTTGAGCAAGCATCAGCAGGAAACCTGGGAAACCTGGGAACGCTACCCGTGTTTATGGGGGAAACCTGGGAACGCTACCCGTGTTTATGGCGGCGGGGAGTAAGTAGGCTGGGACTCCGCTTCGCTCCGTACCAGCCTATCTATCGTATTGAAGGTGGGTTATTGAAAAACAGAGCCGAACGGCAAGCCGACTTTCAGCATCGGCTTGCCGTTCGGCTCTGCTCAAGATAAACCTTTCGGCTTTATTTTTAACAAAGTGCAAACGCCGCGGCACCCGGTTTATCTACACGCTGCCGAGAGTTGTGGGGTGACACCCTACGGCCATCGCCATTAAAACCTTGCAGTATGAGGCCGATTGAGGTATCATTCTTACTCATGGTGAATTGCGTATTTGGCTTGCGGGTACGTTTGGGGTTCAATTCTGATAACGGCCCGCCGGAGAGTGTGCGGAAAACGAAAAGTGCATGACGAAAAGTATGCTGTGCCGAATCTTTGAATATTTATCGTTTAACAGTTCTTTAATGGTCAATTCTGTGTTGAAGCGGTTTATGGATTAGAGGCCATAACAAAATTAACCGCAGAGAACGCAAAGAACGCAAAGAACGCAAAGAAAAGAGGCATAAAAGTTTTTTTGTTATGTTCTCTGCGGCCTCTGCGTGCTCTGCGGTGAAGTTCTTTTTGTTATATGCTATTAGTGTGAACTGTGATTAAGGGGCGGTACTATGCAAGTGGTTGAGGTTTTCTGTCCGGGCTGTGGCCAACTTCTGACTGTCTCGCGAGAGCATTTGGGGAGGAAGGGACGGTGCAGCGCGTGCAAGAAGGTTTTCGTTATTACCGAGAAGGCCGATTTGCTTGATTCAGACGATCTGGCCGAGCCTGGTCTGGCCGATACGAGCGTGGAGGATATTATTGGCTGGTTAGGCAAGAGCGGCCCGCCCGCCGGTATTCAGCAGCCGTCCTCTTCGCAGACCGCTGTGGCAGAGAGCCAGTTAGATGCGACTCTTCCGCCACGTCAGGCAAAGCAAATCAAACCGGCTTCCGAACGGAAACATTACACTATCCGGCTTGGGCACATGGACGAAATGGGCGCTTTTTTCCTTTTCAGTCCCGATTTGCTCTACGAGGAAGATTTTCGCAGCGCTTTTCCGCAGAGGTGCGTAGTCTGCGGAAAGCGTCATCATCTGTCGGTTCACCTGATCGTGTGGGCCAGCAAGTTGCCCGGGCGAGGTGAGATCGGCGCGCGTACCTCCTATTCCCGAAGCGTTTTCGAACTTGACAAACTGGGCGGAGTGTCGGGGCGCGAACTACTGGCGAAACTGGACCCCATCGAGAACCTGCCGGAGCCGTATTGTTTTCCGTTTCCCTATTACCTTTGCCGGGAATGCTCGCCCATCGGAGCGGTAGTTCCCGACGTTAGATTTGCCGCCGACGGACGCACACACGAGTGCGAACTGGGGATATTCTCACTCAAACGGGCGGAGGATTTTGTCCGGATAGTCGGCGGTGCTGAATGTCCCGCCCTGAAGCAAATTCGTGAAGCGGTCAAGAAAGATCGCAGCGACCCTTGGCTGGCGCTGCCATTGGCCGTCAGAAGCCGGATTAAACAGTGGTTCACTTTGGCCGACGGGGAAAAATTCGCCGTCTATATCCCCGATGGAGAGTTCGCCAAGACTGAGGCTGGTCTTGCCGGAATCGCGCTGACCGACAAGAGACTGGTGTTTCGCAAGTTCGCCTCGAAGGTCGAGATCCCGCTGACCGAGAAGATTTCCATTGAGCGCGGGACCGCCAAGAAAAGCGGCAGGCTTCAATTGCGGATTTCCAGCCGGGCAACCGAACCGGCCCTTCTCGTCGCCGACGAGGCCATCGCAGAACGGCTCCGCATGTCCCTCCGCCATGTAGGCGCAAAAGCCAAATGGTGATGAAAAAAGCGTTTTTCAAATCAGGTCCCTGATGCTGTTGAAGAGGAACATCACGCCGAAGAACAGAAGGGCAGAGGCGCAAATGACCTGGACAATTCGCTGACTTCTGCCTCCCAAAAGTTTCGAGCCTCGGTGGCTCGCCCACGACAGCACCTCCAGCCAGATAAGATCGCAAATCCAATGCAGAATTGCGAACAGTACGAACGCAAGAACTCCCAGCCTGGCTGCCCGGGACGCAAGGGCCAGACCCACCGTCGCCCACCAGAGCAGGAAGTACGGATTTCCGAGCGACATCAGGATTCCCGTTACCACCGGTCCTCTGGGACTCGGTTTGCTCCCTGCGAGAGACGGTTTCTTTACCGCTTTGAGCATGGTCGCGCCCATCACAATCAACATAACGCCGCCGGTGAGTCCGACGCTAATCCGAAACGCCGGAATCGCAAACAAACTGCCGACGCCCACGATAATCAGCACCATCAGCTGGAATTCCACGATACCATGCCCTATCGCCACCAACGCGCCCGCATGGCGATTTCTAGCGCCCAATCCGAGCGTTACAGCCGTCATCGGCCCTGGAGCCATTACCCCGGAAAATGAAATGACAACAGCCTGAGTTAGAAAAACAATCAAACCCACTGTCGGTTATCCTTTGAAGGCAAGCGGTATCGCAGTAAGGCAAATTGGAAATCGGAAATCGGAAATCGGAAATTGAAATGCCCGGGACAGGAGTTGAACCTGCACCTCCCAAGGGAGACCAGCCCCTCAAGCTGGCGCGTCTGCCTATTCCGCCACCCGGGCAAGCGATACAACATGAGCTTAACGTTCCGAGGAAGGCATGTCAAGATACACCTCTTGTCCCGGTTTGATTGTCAGGTTCGGGTCGATGTTTTCAGCCAATTGTTCAGCATCGACTGCCAGTAGCGGGCTGATTTCGATAACGGCGGACGGTTCGCCATCGGCATCGCGCGGTACAGATACGCCGGCTGATTCGGTCCAACGGGCGGATCGGCGGACCTGGTCGCGAGTGGAGGTTTCGAGGCTTCCTTCGCCTGTGGCGTTCTTGACTGGCGAAAACTCCTCCTCGCGGAGCGTCTCAAGCACAATGACGTTGTCAGCCATCGGCATCGCGTCGAAGATGAACCTCTCGAACTTGACGGCGTTTGGTTCGGCGGGTTTGAAGGCTGTCCCGGACGGGTCGATACAAGGGGTCTTCTTATCGGCGCGATGGAAAGGCAGGCTGCACTGGTCCCCAGCCATCAGTCGCTCGACAAATCGGCGCGATAGGATGTGGATTGCGATGCTCCCGTATCCGAAAACGAGCGAGCCGTCGGGCCTGGTTGCCCTGGCGGATGCTTCGGGCAGGTCGGAGTATTCGATGACCGTAATTTTTCCGGCGACCATGCAGAAGTTTCCGAGTTTCTCCATAGGCCCGCTTTTCGGGATTGCCTTTGCGGACATATCGGCCTCGGCAAGATCGGTCAGTCCTATGAACAGCGGGTCGATGCAATGGTTGAGCGGGTTGTCCACCTGGAAGTAGGAGATGTATTCGATACCGCGTCGGCTCATGTCGTCCAGAGCGCCGCTTCGATGCAGTGCGTTCAGGCATCCGCCGTGGCCCTCGCCGCTGAAGGCAATTTGACCCTTGCCGACGAGGAGGATTTTACCGCTGAAATCCACCACGGGCATCTGCCCCTGCGTGAAGAAGAAGACATCCCGACGCTCCAGCCCGAAGAATTCGTTGTCGGCGAAGAACTCGCGAGTGGCGTCGTCGTTGGCCTGGCTGGTCATGACGTACCACGGGATGGCCGAGCCGTAACGTCGCCCGGCGGCGAGCAGTTGCTCGGCGAAGACCGCGAAGAGGCTCTTGTGTTTGATCGGCGTAACGCCGAAGCATCCCTTCGGACCGTCGAATCCCAGGCGTGTTCCCTCGCCGCCCGCGACGACAAAGGCAGCCACCCGTCCGGCGGAGATAAGTTCGCCTCCTCGTTGTCTGGCCCGGCGATAGGAGCCGGCCGATACTTCATCGGCGGGCTTGGCAGGGAGGATAGGAGCGGGGGACGGATTCGCGGGTATTTCCGAAGACGGTTCGGCAAGGCCCCCGGGGCCCCTGGCGGGAACGTGCGAGCGTATCAGTTCGTCGAGTTGCTCGAAGTCAATCCCGGAGATCTGCTCCAGCAGGGATGATTGAAAGTGGCTGTCGAGTTCCTCGTAGAATTTCAGGAGGTGCTCCTGTCGGTGCTCGCCGAGGAGTTTTCGGGTTGTTTCCATTAATGCCATTATCGCAGGATATTAGGTTTGCTTTTAACCTGTGTCAATACAAGGTTTATCACCCGTCTGGGATGCACACTCCGGGGTGGTTGGCGGATTTAATGAAAGGCATAATTTGGACGGGAGATATTTCGGTGGAATGTGAAAAAAAATTCTAAATGTTCTATTGACAAACGTCATTGTTGTGCTTATGATTAGTATAGATGTAGTGGATCCGCTATTGCTGGTATAGGTGTAGTGGGTGGCGTTTACGGACCGCATGGACTCTTCCATAATATACCACGCCAACCGTAAAGTAACCCTCCGCTGCGACGATAATGTAAGCCGGGATTGTATTGTATAGTAATTAGGTATTCCCCGGCTGGGATAATGTAACCATGGGGAGAGTAAGGAAGAGTGTATCATGAAACGAACGAAAGGTTTTACGTTGGTCGAGTTGTTGGTGGTCGTAGCGATCATCGCGTTGCTGGTGTCCATTCTCCTGCCTACTTTGGGTAAGGCGAAGGAAATGGCCAAGCAGGCGCTGTGTGGCGCCAATCTCAACGGTGTAGGCAAGGGGATCGTGCTCTACCAGGCAGAGAGCGACGATTCCACGCCGTGGATAGATAGTTCCAGTTGGTCAACCACAACTGGTGATCATGCCGATGATACATCGCAGCCTGGCGCGGTCAGTCCCACTGCCCTGATGTTCCTGATAGTTCGCACGGGTCAGCCTGTGGACATGTTCCGCTGTCCCAGCGACAGCAATGCCAGCAAAATGACCAGCACCAGGTTCACCAGCGGCGGCAGCAATTACTACTACTGGGATTTTTACGATAAAGACGGAACCACCGCCTCCGATCATTGCAAGAAAGTCAGTTACAGTTACCAGGCGCCTGTGTATAATTCAGCCGGCTCCTCTTATAGTTGCGGATATACATCCAACAGTTTGGGAAGCCTGGCGGTTATGGCCGACAAGACCCCCGATTTCGACGGAGAGGATGCTACGACTGACTGGACTGCCGATCCCATGGCCGAAGCGAGCAGGAAGAGCGGTATGAGTCAGAACCACAGTTCCGGCGACTTCATCAACGTCCTCTTTGCCGACTCACATGTAAAGGGCGACAAACGGGCCGACGTGGGTCCCGGAAACGACAATATCTACAGCGCCTCAAACGATTCCGACGGGGGTACGCAGGGTGCCGGAAGCCTCACACTCACACAGCACCTGTCTGTAGATGACGCTTTCCTGATTGGCCCGATTGATTAAGTAACTAAACGGGTTGCAGGTGTACAGTATCGCCGGGGCGGACGGTTCAGGTCCGCTCCGGCTTTTTTAATGCGACAATTCTTTCGCCGGGGTGAAAAAGATACAGTCGATAATGTTGACGCAAAGTGTCGATATTGGCTATAATTGTTTTAACGGCGGGTGAAGTGCGCCGAAGTCGGGCAAATCATGTTATCTGCGAAAAGCAATTTCTCGGAGTCAATATCCATGACAGGGAAGGGAATGAATATGATACGCACAGGACGCTACGCGTTTAGTCTTGTCGAACTATTGGTAGTCGTTGCGATTATCGCGTTGTTGATCAGCATAATGCTGCCAAGTCTCAGTCGGGCACAGGAAAAAACCAGGCAGACTATTTGTATGTCCAATTTGAAAGGGATAGACAAGGCCTGGCGCATGTACACTTCTGCGAACAGGGGTATGCCGCCGATACTGCCCGACATAGGCGCTATTAACGGCGCCGGACCCGGACCCGATGGGTATTCTGCCTGGAAAGAATCTTTAAAAATGGGCGGCGAATGCACCGCTGCGTCGTTGGACCGGGGCGCACAGCAGAACCTCTGCCTGCTGGTGAAGATCGGCGCGTTGGACTGGGGCATGTTCCTCTGCCCTTCTACCGGCAACGGTCAGGCCGATCGCGGCGCAGGCAGGAAATTCGGCCTGGGTGAGACTGACGGCGGCGCTCAAATTGGTTATTGCGACTACGCCATCCAGGCTCCGTATCGCTATGGTCGCGGTACGAACAGGAACAGATGCCCCATTACGAAGTACATGGATGACGGGGTTGTCATTCTCGCCGACAGGGGCCCTCGGCGCTGGTACTACGTATATACGGTAGGATATTGGAGCCAGAACCATCCTGACGACGGTGAGAATATCCTTTATGCAGGCGGGCACGTCAGATTCGCCAGTGACACGGCGTACGACACAAACTGGGAAAAAGTGATAAAAAACACCAGCGGGTGGGACGGCAACTGCATCTACACGCCCGACAGGTGGGACACCTCCGACCCGGAGAATCCCATTTTGCTTTACAACGGTACCAGCCATGCCGGCGGCTTGGGAAACTCCACCAAGGACACTGCCCTGTTCTGGTGGCCTGAAGAGTTTTGATGGTTTGCAATATCGCTGCCAGTTAATACTACAGTACAACCTGTCCCAAACAATTGTTGTTCAGGCCCGAAGGGTCGATTAGAAGTTAGCCGGTGGCGTAAGCCACCGGGCAGGAAGGAGTTAGAACAAAAGCCCTGAAAGGGCGACAGAAGGTTTTGTCTCTGGGGCGACAGAAATTACCACGAGTGCCAAGCCTTCTTTCGCCCCTCCGGGGCTTAGATCATAAGACCTTTCATTCCGGGGGCTTACGCCCCCGGCTAACTTCTAATCGGCCCTCCGGGCCTGAACAAAGTGGCGTTGTAGTACTAAGGACGGAACCATTATGAAACGCAAGAAAGGTTTTACGCTTGTTGAATTGCTCATGGTCGTGGCGGTCATCGCGATGCTGGTGACTGTTTATATGCTGATCCCGAGGGGCAGGCCGAAGGAACTGAGCAAGCAGGCGCTTTGTGGCGCCAATCTAAACGGTGTCGGCAAGGGGATCTGGCTCTATATGGATGAGAATGACGATTGCATGCCGTGGCTTGACAGCACCGACTGGTCATCCGCCACCGGCACGAATGCGGCGAGTACATCGACGCCCACCAAGGTCAGTCCCACTGCACTTATGTTCCTGATAGTACGCACGGGTCAGCCTGTGGACATGTTCCGATGTCCCAGCGACAGCAATGCCAGCAAAATGACCAGCACCAGGCACACCAGCGGCGGCAAGCCTTACTACTACTGGGACTTCTACGACGATACAAAAGGCGCCACTGCCGCCGATCATTGCAAGAAGGTCAGTTACAGTTACCAGTCGCCGCTTTATGACCCAGCCACTAAGTCTTACAGTTCCGGCTATATGACCAGCAGTTTGGGGAGTCTGGCGGTCCTGGCCGACAAGACGCCCGGTTTCGACGGCAAGACGCCCTGTACTAACTGGAGCGGCACGCTCACCGAAAAGCAGAGAAAGGCCGGTATGAGCCAGAATCACGATTCCGGCGATTATATCAATGTCCTCTTTGCCGACTCACATGTAAAGGGCGACAAACGGGCTGACGTTGGTATCAAAGATGACAACATCTACAGCGCCTCCAATAATGTCGATAAGGGTACGCAGGGGGCGGGAAGCACTACTCTCACGCAGCACCTGTCGGTAGATGACAGTTTCCTGATAGGCCCAGTCAAATAACCGGCGGGTTATCTGCGGTATTGTCAAGCACGTTTGTTATCAGGTACTTGTGTTTGTATTGTTCGGACTGTCCGTTGTATTGATGGGCGGAAGTGTCGGTCGGTGCGGCGGAAAGGCGTATCGGTCCGAGCCGACCACTGGTGCGCTTGGAATCGTATTCAACGTTAAGCCCGCATAAAGCACGGTCCATCGCATCGACCAGTGCTTTGGTGTCCATCCCATCGACTGATTCGAGGCGCAATTCGTAGTAGGGCGTCTCGTCGAAGCGTCCCTGAAGAGTGAACTCATGGATACTTACGCCGGCCTGGTCCGAAGCCGTTTTCATGGCGAGGACCACCTGGTGCTCGGTAATCTTCTCACCGGTGATTGAACTGGCATGCAGGCCTTTGGAGAGGAACTCAAAGACGGGGCTGTGGCCTAGCCTTCCCGTTACGCGAATGAGATCGTCGATGTTATACCGCCACAGGCCCGCCCAGTTGGAAAATACGACGAAATACTCGTGGCCTTGCTCGAGTTCGTGTGCGCCGAACACGTCGGGGCAGTCTGATTCGATTTGATCGGCGGGGATGAACTCGAAGAAGTTGGATGTAATTTCGGCTACGCCGGCCGATGTGTCGTCGGCAAACGGCACCGACAGTCTTCCCTCGCTGGCGAGCAGTCCCATGTCGCGGATGGGCACGCTGCCGTAGAATCTGCGAACGCTCGGCAGGTACAGCCCGACCGTTCCGCCGGTCCATCCGAGCATGAAACTGAGGTTCCAGAAGTGCTTCGGCAACAGTTGTCCGTGCAGAGTGATGATTTTCTCAAGCCGTTTGGCGGCGGGTCGGTCCGGGCGGAACGAAACCCCGCCCATCGCCTCGATTGATTGGGTGTCCGACAGGCTGATTGAGCCGTCGTGGACGTCGCGGATAATTCGCTCTGCGTTGTCGCGTGCGATTTGGGCGAGTTTTACCAGTGTGGACGGGTTCGGAGTGATGATAATACCGATGTCGTGGGCGATGGACGACCGCATGATGGCGTAGTATTTTTCGGCAGGGTCGGAGATACCGTTGACCTGCGGCGGGACGGGGTACATTTTTCGGACGACCCATGGTTGGTGTTCTGCCAGCAGCCCGCTGATAGCGCCGCACGAAAGTCCGGTCGGGCTGAGGTTTTCACAGGCAGGTGAACCTATCGTGATAATCTTTCTCAGCCATCCGTCGGGGTGGTCTTTAAGCATCCGTATCCCGAAGATGTTCCATCCTCGACGGTAATCGCTGAGGAATTTATTCGTAACGGGGATGTGCTTCGGCGCTCCGGTCGTTCCGGAAGTAACGGCGAACATGCGGATTTTCGTGCCCGCCGCGAAGAGTGCTTCGACCTTTCCGGCAAGGACGTCGTCGATGTATTGGCGATGGTGCTCGTAGTTGCTTATCGGAACGGCGGATTTGAAATCGGCGTATGAGCGGATGTTCTCGAAATTGTGTTCGCGTCCGAATCGGCTGCCGGCTGCCGATTCGATTAGTCGGCGCAATAACGCATCCTGCTGTTCGGCGGTATGCCTGTGCGAGGTCATAAACGCCCTTGCCTGAATCGAAGCGCGCGTTCCGGCGATTCGGGCGGCGGGACGCAGGAGTGTACGGGCGAGACTCATTGGCCGACCTTCAAGGTGTGTTTCCCGGCGCCGGGCTTATCGGCGTGGAATGATTTTCCGGCGATCTTTTCTTCGCCGATGTTTTCGTCAGCCAGATATTTGAGGAAAAAAGCGGTCGTCCTTGCGGTGTATTCTTCCGGCGCGGTGGTAACGGACCGATTATGCTTCGCTTTCGGTACGATCCAGAGGTACTTCGGTTGACCGGCGGCGCGGTGGAGCAATTCGGCCTGGTCGGGACGGATGTAGCTGTCCCGCTGGCCGTGGATGAGCATTATCGGGCGTGCAATCATATTCTCCAGCGCCTTGCGGACCGATGGGAACCGCCTCCCAAGCCTTGGTTGTGCAAACCGCATCATGCACCACAGGAGGAATTTCCAGAATGCGTCGGGATGGTTCTGATAGACCAGTTTGACGCGTGCGAAGATA
>JAUVIQ010000195.1 GCA_030592655.1 Planctomycetales bacterium
CCATGAATGACGACGTGAGGGTTTTGGAGCGTAAGGATGTGTACAGGCTGATCGCCCCGACCAGCATCGTCGCCGTAGCGGTAATACAAAGGCTTGAGATTATATATCCCCACGGTACGCCGCCGAAGAGCCTGGCAATGGCCAACACCGGAAGAGAGCACGCCAGAAGTCCGAAAATTACCAGCAGTTTGCTCAGGAGTTTACCGGTAACGAACTGCCAACCGGTTATCGGCGTGGTCATCAGCATGCCGAGCGTACGCCGCTGCACTTCCTCATAGATCGCAGCGCTCGTCAGGACGACTGCCAGAAAATGCAACACAAAGAACTGGAACCGGACAACGGTAGTGATAAATCGTATTCCGGCTTCGGACATTCTCGAAATGATCAAACCGCTGGAAGGCCCGCTGCTGAAACCGCCCAGGTCGCCCCAGTTGAGAACGACAAAACCCAGCAGCGCAGAGATATACGCGAACCGAAGGACGTAATTCCGGCGTCGCCGGCTGACGACACGCAACTCCTTACCGAAGATCGGACCGGTCAACCAGGTCAGGCTCAAGAAACCCAATACGGATTGTATTTTCGCCGCATTCATTTTTATTTCAGCGATTAGCGTTCATTTTTTCTTTGCTGACTGCTGATTGCTGTGCGTAGCACCGCTACGCGGAACGCTGACTGCTGATTACTAATGAACGATCCCCTTTGTCAGATGCAGGAAGGCGTCGTCGAGTTTTATATGTTCGGGCACGAGTGCGATGAGGTCGATATTTCCCGCCACGAGCGTTTTTGCGACCAGTCCTTCGGCGCCCTGTGTGTCCGTGAACGTTACGGCGATTTCGCCGTCGGCGAGTTTGACGTCCTCGATTCCCGGCAGGGCCGAGAGAATTTCGACCGCGCGGTCGTGGTCGGAAGCGACTTGCACGCGGACCTTGTTGTGGATTCCGACGCGCCGGCGCACGTCATCCATTGTGCCGCTGAAGACAAGCCGGCCGTGCTCGATAATTCCCACGTGGTCGCAGATTTCCTCCAGTTCGCTGAGGATGTGGCTGGAGATCATGATTGTCTTTCCCATATTCTTCAATTCGCGTAGAAGTTCGCGGATTTCGATCCTCGCTCGCGGGTCGAGTCCGCTTGCCGGTTCGTCCAGGATGAGCACTTTCGGGTCGTGGACGAGGACTCTGGCGAGGCTGAGCCGTTGCTGCATTCCGCGCGAGAGGCTATCGACGGTAGATGCCTGGCGGGTCGTCAGGTCGGTCAGTTCGAGCACGCCATCGACTATCGCCTTGCGTCTTTTGCGCTCGATACCGAAGGCGGCGGCGAAGAACTCCAGGTACTCAAATACCTTCAGGTCGTCATAGACGCCCATGAAGTCCGGCATGTACCCGACGCACCTGCGGACCATTTTACCTCGGCCCCTGACGTCCAGACCGTCGATAAAGGCTGATCCGCCGGTCGGCTCCAGCAGAGTCGCCAGGATACGCATGGTGGTGGTTTTGCCTGCGCCGTTCGGGCCGATGAATCCGAAAATGTCGCCTTTGGCAATCTGAAGGTTCAGGTCCACCAGCGCGCCGAGGCTTCCGTAGTATTTTGTCAGGCCTTGGGTTTCTATCATTATTATCCTTCCTCATTTCGGGAAAACGACCAGCCGGACCAGCCGGACGTGATCGGTCTTGCATCTTCTGCCCTTGACGCTGAACGATACGGGCGGCTGGTCGTATTCAACGCATACGACGGCTGCTCCGTACTTCAGGTATGTTTCGATGGCCCGGCTTCGGCGCAGCGTGCCACGGGCGAAATACGCGGTGTTCCGCGCCTGTGCGAACGATGTACTGCCGTATTCCGATCCGTAGGGTCCGTAGTACATGCCGTCATTGTCGCTGTAGTCGGAGCCGGAAAAATTATCCCAATCGCCGCATTTTCGCGTTTGGCCTGTGAATTGTTCAGTGCCCTTTGCCGGGACACCGGCGAAATCCATCGCCATATTTCCGTCGAATCGCACGTACCCGCTTTTGATGGGGCAGTCGGCTAGATTGGTGATACGGACGATAACTTTCCCGCCGGTCCGTTCGAGAGTCGCTGTTATCGGCAGGGTCCCGGCGGGCGATTCGCACAGCAGGCATTGCATCGACCAGATGTTGATAGGAAGCGAGTATGGCAGGTTCGACCCGTCGTGCTGGAGGCAGTAGATGTTTCTACCGCCGAAGTCAGTGTTGCGGGAACTCAGGTAACTTCCGACCGGCGCGACGCCCGACCACCACTGATTCGGCTTGAGGTTCTCCAGTTTATAATCGTCGCTGTCCGGAGCGAACAGTCCGGCATAGGTGGTTGACCATGCAGCCCGGTTGCCTTCGATGCCGTCGATGACCGAAACGACCCGCAATTGTATCTCACCCGCGCGAAGTGCCTGGACGCCGTAATAGGCCCCGGCGGTGAACAGGGCAATGCAGGCTGCCGAGGTCAGCCAGGTCATCGGCTGGCGGTCGAGACGCTTCAGGACGAGGTAATCCACAGGCCCAAGCAGCACCGCCAGCAGCGTCAACAACCCGATTACCCACCATATGCTCAACGGGCGGAGTTCTTTTATGCTCAGGAGGTGTTCCAGAACGGCGTTGGAGCCTCTTGCCGCCAGTCCCGTCTCGTAACTGTAATCGTCGGAGTCGGAGTAACCGCTCTGTTCAAACTTGATTGTGCGCAGACCGGCCCGGTCGGCGGATGAACCCAAAAGCGTAGCAAAGCGCTTGACCCAGAACCCGGATGCGGACTTAGGACGGCGGACCTTCAGGGCCGACGGGTCGAACGCGAGAACGCCCACCCGCCCGAAGCCAACGAATCCCGCCGCGAAAAGGGCTTCAGCGGTCCCGAACACAGCAGTATTGTATATTCGCATGGCGGGTTTCGGTTTCATGGGGCGGCAGGCGACTTTGTTCCCCTCGGCTGCATTGCATCCCCACTGGTTAACGGTGGCGGCATCCAGCGACACATGCTTCATTTTACCTAATTCAACAGGAAGGAGTTTTGCGATAGGGTGATCAGCCCGCAGGCGCCGGTCACCGAGGATGACCAGCAATTTTCCGCCGTTGCCGACCCACTGGGCGATAGCGTTGGCCTGATGGTTGTTAATCAGGTCCCAGTCGGGATCGTACAGCACGAGCAGGTCGAGGCTTTGATAACCAGTCCAGTCCCAGGGCAAACGACGGGGGAGTTTCTGCTTGAGATAGACTTGTCCGCTTGTCCCGCCGCTTTGGCAGACGGAGTTGTTGGGTAGTTGCGACAATCCGAAGACCCTGTGTCCGACCAGGCCTATGAGCAGGTCGTTTTTATCGACGGCCGTCAGTCTCCGGCTGGTTGAACCGTAGTCCCAGAGTTTATATTCATGGCGCCATTGTGTCCGCCCGCGGTCGTCGCGGATTTGCACCCCGCAGTCATCGGCGGCGAAGGCGAACCTGGTTACCAGAGGAAGGCGAAGCGGAAGGTCCGGCGTGAGGACGAACTTGTGGCTGACGGTCATCCGCGTCAGGTCGTCCTGCTGGGCAGAGATCGTTACCGTTCCGCCGAAGGGTTTCTTGAGTTTGGCGCCGATGCCGATTTCCACCGGCGTCCATTCCATCGGGCGATAGCACCCGCCCCAACCGACGTCGAAATCGACGTTGAATTTAGGCGGCTTGGCCGACGAAGCCGACGCGACGGACAGGACAACAGTTAAAATCAGGACCAAACGCGACATATGCAACTCTCTTTCGTATAAGGTGTTTATTCTATCACAACCGAACCTTTGAATTGTACACGAACCACTCCAGGCATACCAGCGCCAGCGCCAGCATTGCCAGCCAAGGCCAGAGCGGTACGTTGGACTTACCGGACGGACCTTGTTTCGCCTCGACCCGTCGTCCTGAAAGGACGATTTCGCGGACCGGTTCGATATTGCTCTCGTCGGCGTCCAGGAGGTTGACGGCGAAATGTTTAGGATGATTTTCGCCCACAACTACGCGATATACGCCTGCCCGGTCGGTTCCGGGGTAACGGAACACGCCGGTCGCATCGGTCTTGAACTTCCGACCTGTAAAACCGGGCCCGCTGATTTCAACGCTCGTTTCAGCCGGCAGACCTTCAATGGTAATGGCCCGTCCGACCTGCAACATGCCCTGTTGCTCCCGTGAGATTTCCAGACCAAGGAAGTGCATCGCGTTGTAACAGAACATCACGAATCCCGGCTCGAAAGGCCAGTTCGTCTCCATCACGTCGAAGCCTACCATCAGCACGGCGCTTCCGGCCCGTCGCACGATTGCAATGGCCGGCGTTTCGCCGAATTCCGCCAGGACCTCGGCGTCCCTCGGAAGCGACATCCGCCGGCACTTCGAGACAAACAGGTTGCCCAGATTGACGAATTGCAGAACCGGATGCCTCTGACGCCAATCGACGACGACCTGATTTTTGAGTGGGTTCTTCATCGTAACGCCGATGCCTTTGGGGGGCGGGCCGAAGATAAGATACCGACCCCTCGGAAGGTCGGCGGGGACGTGATTGTCCAGTACGATTACGTCGTAAATCGGATTGACGCTCATTGCGGCGTGGTCCATCGCGTCGAAATCGACGGGCATGCAGATGTCCAACTTCGCCGGAGAGCAGGCCCGCAAGGCTGAATTCAACACGGAATTACCATTTGTTACCAGAAGCACGGTGAGTTTCTTCGGCGGCGCCAGCACGGTCCAGGCGACATCGTCGCAGGCCAATACGTCGGCGCGGAGTTGCCGGACCTCGATAACACCGGTTCCAGCGTGCTTCAGCGCGAAGGAGACGGACACCTTCCCGGCAGCGGGGGGCTTGTTGTTGCGCCCCGGTTTGCGAGGCGGGACGGAAACGGACCGCACCGCACGGACGTTACCGTCAATGCTGAGTTGCACGTCGGACCGCACCGCCGACAGGCCGAAATTCGACACCGTCGCGTAAATGTCCACCTGTTCGGGAGATTCGTATGACCGCCTGGCCTGAAGGGCGGTAACGGCGACGTTTTCGGTAGATTGCCCTATGCAGTGAAAGTTCAAATCGCCGGCGGACAGGAGTATTTGCTCCAGGTCGGCGATCCGCCCGTCGCTGAACAGTTCCAGCGTCGCCGGCGTTTCGGCGCTGCGGTTATTGGCGTCTTCGCCCGGCGATTGCGCGAAGGCCTGGGCGACGGCGACGGCTTCGGCGAGCGAGGATTTACCGTCGGTCGGCTGGATCGAATCGATCGCTGCAGCCAGTTGACGTTTGTCGGAAGTGAAATTGCACATCACCCTGGCGTGTCTGTCGAATGCGACGACCATTGCCTGGTCGGAGGTATCCTGAAGCGAGAAAGTCGTTCTGCCCCGGAGCGATTCGACTATTTGCCGCGCCTGTTTTTTGGCTTCGTCCAGGCGGGTTGGATTGACGTCCCGCGTGCTCATACTGGCAGAGCGGTCTATCAGCAGGACGTACCTTCGCCCGGGCCCAGCCGTCAGGGACAATATAGGTCCGGCTAGGGCAAGAAGAATCAACAACAGCGCGAGCAGTTGCAGCAGCAGGAGGATATTGCGGCGGAGTTTCTGGAACGGGGCGTTGACCTGCAAATCCTGCACCGCTCG
>JAUVIQ010000143.1 GCA_030592655.1 Planctomycetales bacterium
GGCGTCGGAAGAACGTTCTCTCGTTGAAGATGTAAAACACAAGCAGGGTAAATACGGCGGGTTCTCCTTCGGCGGGCAGGAGCCGGACGGCGTGGTCGTTCGCAATCCTCTGCCGGCAGGGGTGGTCTTTCCGAACGGCGCCACCGCCGCGCTGTTGTTGACCTTTGACGTTGAGGGCACTTACGGAAACGGCACCGGCGATATGAGCGTCGAAGTCGCCAATTACCGGCGCATCTGCGACAAGTTGAAAGACAACGGAATTCCCGCGACGTTCAACATTGTCGGAAAGATGGCTGAAGAACAAGGCCCGGAGTTCGTCGAGTGGATGCTCGACGCCGATTGCGAAGTGGCCACTCACGGTTATATTCACGAATTGTATCAACGATACGGCGGGGACGACGTCTATGCCGGTCATTACGGCCCGGACGAAAATATCAAACAGGTTCAGGAGGGGGTCGATGCGCTCAATCGCTTACGCCCCGGATCGGTTCGAGGATTGCGCATTCCCTATGGGAATTTCAACGAGTACACCTACGACGCCATCGAACAGGCGGGATTGACTTGGGCGAGCAACGTGGGAATAGACGACTTTATCACACCGGGACTGGGATTCGGAAACGCACCGTTCCAAATGCAACTGGGAGACAAGGCCTATCCGATTGTCGAGATTCCACTGGATTCACAGACGTATGACTGGTCCATCTGGATCGCCGACGAGCAGGCCAACGCCCCATTCGTCAAGGCCGTTCAGACTTACTGCGAACTGCGTAACATACCGTTCACCCGAACACCGGCCTGCGGAGTGGGCATCTGGCGACGGCGGATGCTGGATACTATCGCCGACCAGACGGTTTTTACGCTACTCTGTCATCCGATTAACCTGGCCGTTCGGAGCGAAGCGTGGGGCGATCCTGTTGATGAGTTCCTGTTCCCGGTCATCGAGCAGTTGGGACAGTTTCATCGGGATCGAAAGGCCTGGGTTTGCACCTGCGCCCAACTTGCCGATTTTTATTGGAAGACGATGCAATCACGATAGGGCAAGAAATAGAGACAATGAACTCCAATTCTCCCCATATAGTCCAGAATATCTTTGACGACCTGGGGCAACTGGGTCTCCAAAGGGGAGATTGTGTAGTTGTCCATAGTTCCTACAAGACCCTGGGGCTGAAGGACCATTGTCCGTCCGACGTGATCGCTACGTTTATCGAGTTCCTCGGGCCTGACGGGACGCTTGTTATGCCCACTTTCACCTATTCCTATTGCGGTATATGGAATGTCAAGCCGTTCAATCCCGACACAACACCGGGCAGCGGAAACGGTATCCTCACGGAAGTCCTGCGAATGTATCCCGGCGCTCTCCGCAGCGCGCATCCGACTTATTCAGTGGCTGCGATTGGAAAGTACGCTCGGCGCATCACGCAAAACAAGGAACAGGCCAGCCCTCTTGGTCTGGGGTCATCCTATGGTGAAGCGTATGAGGTTGGCGCGAAGGTTCTCCTGATGGGTGTGGGAAACAGCCGTAACTCGATGCTGCACTATGCCGAAGCGGCGGCGGAGATGCCCTATAACGACATTCCCTTCCGGGAGTTCTGGGGCCGGTCGGCCCTTGTGGAAAAAGACGGAAAAACTACAGAGGTGTCGTTGCCGAACGAGTTCCCCGCGTGCAGTGCGAACTTCGGTGTCGCCGACGCGTTCCTGGCCGAAAAGGGCCTGCTCAAACGCGGAAAGGTCTGCGAGGCGGATTCCATGCTAATGGATGTGCAGGATATGGTAACGGCGGTGGTCGAAAGGCTTCGCCAGGAACCCGCGTGGCTGCTGTGCGACAACTTTGTGTGTGAACCATGCACCCTGGCAAAAAGGCGGCTTCGGGAAAGAGGGATGATATGAACGCCGCTGACGTCGAGACAATAAGACGCGCCGTTCGGCAGCATAAGGACGAGGCCATCAGCCTCTTGCAGGAGATGGTCAGGATTCCTTCGGTCAATCATCCTCCAACGGGGGATGAGAAGGAGGTTCAGGAGTTTTACCTTCGGCATCTGGAATCGCTGGGACTGGAATGTGAGATGTTCGAGGCCGACGACGTGCCGGGATTCAAGGATCACCCAGGCCGGTCAAAAGAACACGATATGGCCAATCGTCCCAACGTGGTGGGAGTTCGCAAAGGTAGCGGGTCGGGGAAAAGCATCCTTCTGATCGCGCACGCCGACGTGGAGGTTACGGGCGATAACGCATTGTGGGTCGATAATGATCCTTTCAGCGGGGCTGTACGAGACGGAAGGGTCTATGGTCGGGGTTCCGGCGACGATAAGTCCGGTATGGCGATAAACGCCATGACGCCGAAAATACTGGAAGCCGCAGGCGTCCGGCTGTACGGCGATCTGACAATTGCTTCGGTCTCCGACGAGGAGCAGGGAGGCGCAAACGGCACGGTCGCCCTTCTTGCAAGTGGATATGAGGCTGACGGATGTATATATGTTGACGGGTGCAATCAGGACCTGTGCATATCAAACCTGGGAGGCGGATACTGCAACATCGACATTACCGTCGCCCCGCCTCAACGCGATACGACTGAACTGCTGAAGTACTTCGACGGATTCCGCAGGAGAATCACGGAATTCAGGGAAATCAGAAAAAAGGACTTCAAGGCCCATCCTCATTATGTCGGTGAAGATTTCACGAATGCGTCAATCAGGTTGATGAACGTATCTCTCGGTGTTGACGACGCCTCGCACGGCGCATTTACCATATGGTTCTACCTTCTGCCCGGCGAGGAACCGGAACAGTTCAAGAAACGTTTTACCGAGTTTCTCGAAAGCGCCGCCGGCGCCGGTAATTACAAAATGCAATGGATGGAACGTCTTCTTCCCGCTTCGGAGATAAAGCAGACGCACCCGTTTGCAGGTTGCCTGAAGGACTCGTTTGCCCTCGGCGCAGGCCGGACGCCTTCGGTAACTGGTTCTTATATGAGTGATATGGGATTTATTAATCAGTACGGTAAGTTTCCGTGTATCATTTTCGGGCCTAGCCGGATGGGAAAAGATGGAATGGTCCACCAGCCCGATGAATTTGTGGATATCGCGGAGTTCATGGAATGTCTTGAAACTGTCGTCTTCTGCACTATGAAATGGTGCGGATACGAACAAACCTGATGAAAGGAGTAATTGAGATGGCAAAGAAGAAAAAGAAAGCAACTGTGGATTTCAGGTATGACACGGGAGCAGCGCGGATACCCTGGTCGGCGGTCGGCGAACCGGTGCTGGAAGACGACGTGGTCGAACTCGTCAAATTCCTGCTTCCGCCTCTGGACGGTAAGAAGCGGGCCTACGCGGCGCAACTGAAACGCGCGACAAGCGAAATCGCCAAACTCCGCACCTGTAGCGGAACGGCAGGGAAACTGTCTTTGAGCAAAAACATCGAGGCGCTGGAGAAGCAGGCGGCGAAGATACTGCGGGCCAAGTACGCGCTGTTCGTAACCAACGCGACGGCCGGTTTTGAAATCGCGCACAAATTCGCAGGCCTGAAGCCCGGCGACGAAGTAATTGCACCGGCGATTACGTTTATCGCCTCGATTACGTATCCACTGAGCATCGGGGCGAAAGTCGTGCTGGCCGATGTTGACCCGCGAACCATCAACATCGACCCTGAAGACGTCGCCAGAAAGATTACGCCCAGGACCAAGGTCATCTTCCCCGTTCACGTCGGCGGATACCCGGTCGATATGGACCCGATCATGCGCCTGGCGAGAAAACACAACATCACGGTGATTGAAGACGCAGCCCACGCCTTCGGCGGCTCCTACAAGGGCAAGATGATGGGGGCGATAGGCCATTTCGGCTCATTCAGTTTCCACGAGGTCAAGAATATCACCGCACTCGGCGAGGGCGGGATACTCGCAACCAATACGCCGTTTGGGAAGGATTTCGCCAAGAGCCGCTTCCTCGGAATCGATATGGGCCGACAGGTAAAGAACTGGCTCTATGACGTCGTGGCGCTGAAGAGCAGGGGCGACTGCTTCGCGCCGCCAAACCATTCCACGACCGAGATTCAGGCGATAGGCCTCCTCCAGCAGATAAAACGACTCAAGGGAATTATCGCCAGTCGGAAAAAGGCGGCGACGTACCTGAACAGCCGATTCAGCAAAGTCCCCGGAATCATCCCGCCGCCCCTGGGAACAGCCGAAATAAAGCCCACGTATCACCTGTATCTGTTGCAGATCGACCCGGAGATCGTCGGCGGCGACATCAAGACGCTGAAGAAGAAACTCACGGCCAAGGGCGTCGTCAATATTCCGCATTATGCTCCGCTCTACAAGTTCAGCATTCTGCGGCAACTCGGCTACGATACCAAGGCGATAGAAAAGACATGCCCAGCCGCCGAAAGGATGTTCCAAAAGACATTCACCCACCTGCCGCTGTATGATTTCACTAGCGAGCAGTTGAAATACCTGGCCGATGCGGTTATCGAATCGGTCAACGAGATGAAGGCCGGTAAGTGAACGAATTTGAAAACCTTTTGTTCAAAGAAAGGAACGAAAAGTGAGCAAGAAAACCGCAAACGATCCCTTCCCGACATTTGAACACATGACCGTTAAAATGGTCAGGGAATACCTCACGCGGAGCAAGTCGATTATTCTGCCTATGGGCGTAATCGAGCAGCACGGCTACCATCTGCCGCTGAAGACCGACACGATCCTGGCCAATCATATCGGGCGGATGGTCGGCGAGCGGACGGGAATAATCGTAGCGCCGACGATTCATCAGTCCTTTTCAGGCGGCGGTCTGCCGGGGACCATCAACATCTCCCCGGCGGTGATGTCCCTGGTGGTCCGCGACACACTGGTATCCCTGGCCAGCCAGGGGTTCCGCAACTTCTATCTGCTTCTGTGCCACGGCGGCTCGGAGAACGCCCGGGCGCTCGACGACGCCCTCAAATTGCTGCTCCGGCTGAATCCCATGTTTGAAAACGCCTTGATCGCCCTGATGCCTGCCTGGAAATTCCGCACCGCCGACGACACATCCATAAAAGAAGGAGACTGGCACGCCGGGTGGAATGAAACCTCAAGGGTCATGGCGACGGAGCCGGAACTGGTGAGAATGGATGAGATGGAACTGGACCCCGAACCGCTGATAAAATTAATGATGGAACACCCGGATAATTATCAGCGCGCAGAAAAAATTGTGGATGACGAGTTCGTAGTTCCTCGCATGAGCCAGAGGCCCGATATAAAGGTCGGCGTGATGGGCCGACCCGAGAAGGCCTCGCCCGAACTGGGACGCAAACTCATCGAAGCCATTGTCAAAGGCGCTTCGGAAAAAATAATGGAACTGGAGGCAAAGGCAGACGGCGTCTATAAGGAAGTGGCGTTCACGCCCGAACCGATGATCTTTGACTGATTCAAATAAACTAAAGAACGACATGGTGCAGGAACTACAGGCAGAGGGCAACGGGACGGTATTACTGCTGGTGAACCGTTCCGATGCCGACGAATATGGTCTCGTTGCCGAAACGATGCTGGCGGCGCTTGGGCACTTGGGTATCCCGTATAAGGTTTGGGACCTGGACGCCGGCGTGCCATCGGTAAAACAGTTGCTAGGCCATCGCTGCGTGATCTTGGGACAGGACGGCCTTGGCGGGAAACTCGGACAGGCCGGTGCAGAGGCGCTGCGTGACGCGGTCAATGCCGGTGTCGGGCTGGTCAGTTTCGACGGCGATCTGGGCGGTTACAGCGGCCCATTTACCGAGATTTTCAGGATGAGTCCGGGCAAGAAACCGGTGTCGTGTTCGCAGATTAACACGACGAATGTGGATCACTTCATCACCGGCACGCGCGAACTGACCGATCAGATAAACCCGACCCAGCCGGTAGAAGTCTGGCCCATCGAAAGCCCTCGCTACGGCCCAGCCGGCGAGAGCTTGTTGCAAACCTCCAGCGGCTGGCCTGTGCTGATCGCAACCACCTGCGGACAAGGGCGGGCGGTACTTTTCGCAACGTCTATTAAACTATGGACAAGAGAGGTTTTAGGCCACGCGTCGGGGCTGGATGATGTGTTCTGGAAATCCATCGTCTGGGCGGCGCGCAAGCCGTTTGCGATATACGCGATGCCGCCCTTTGCGACGGCGCTGATTGATGACTGTAGCGGCTCCTACAATCATTTCCGCTATGCCGACGTAATGAACAAGTTTGGCTGGATTCCGCATCTGGAGGTCTATCTGGAGGACATCGACCGTGTAATGCACGAGGAGGATTACGCGGATTCGGTGAAAATAAAAGAGTTGCACGATGCCGGGCTGGCGACATTCGGCGTGCACGGGTTCACGTACGATAACCTGATGTGGTTCGACCACGAGGGACGCAAGCCGCTTTCGGATAAGCAGATCGCCGAAAATTTCAAACGTTATGACGCCTATTTGAAGAAGTGGGGGATCACGCCCAGCCGGCTTGAGAACCACCATTTCGGAGAGATGGGTTCCAATGCCCTGCCTCACTTAAAGCAACGCGGCATCGAATACTTGAGCATGGTCCTCAACTTTGACACAGCCTGGATGGATGTTCCGCACAAAAAACCCGCTTTCAAGCCCCCGATGCCCTATCATCACAGGGGATACTACATGGATTACCTGAAGGATGACCCTGATTTCTTCATTATCAGATCGTACCTGGAGCCGTGGAGTTTTGATTCGTCCGAGGCTGTCGCAGAGGTCGATTTCCTGTGGGACAACACGATTTTCTGGGATGAAAGCCCATCCAATGACGCGGAAGGAGCGGCGCGGGTAGGCATTAAGCAAATCCGCCGAGGAATTGACGCAAGGTTTTTTGGAGTCCTGGTCTGCCACGAACAGCGCGTTGCGGTGGTTACGATGTCGGAATGGGAAGAAATGTTCAGCCGCATCCGCGACGGGCTGAAAAAGTACGATTTAATCTATAGGCCGTTCGAATACATCTGCGATTATGCTCGAAGTCATCACGACACGCATATCTCGGCAGTGTCGGTGAACGACGAGACCGGCAGGGTGCATTGCAAATTGCAGGGTAAGACCCGTCTGACAACGGCGATTGAAATATACACAAATGACGGAAACAGTGTACAATGCCTGCCGTGCGATGTCGGCCAATTCACCGGGACAGCGAGCGTGGAAAACTGATTGAGTCGTTTCGAATAGGATAAACATTATGCAAACGAACGTTATAGATTCGGCTGTGCGTTTGCCGACCATGAACGGTAAAATAGAGGTTGACGAATGGTTCACCCTGGCTGAGCGGTGGGGGATCGTCCACACCGTGGCGGCTCCGGCGAATGAATTCGTCGCGGTCTATAACGACGAAGGCAACGCCCTGATGGCCGATCTGGTGAGACAATATCCGGACCGGCTTTCTGGTCTGGCCGTTGCGAATCCCTGGTACGGGAAAAAGGCGGTCGATTCGCTCAAAAAGGCGTTCGAGCAGGGTTTGTGCGGGTTGTACCTTCATCCGCCCCGGCAGGGGTTTCACCTGACCGAGGCCGTCGTCAATCCGCTGATAGAAGTGTGCCTGGCCCACGACAAGCCGATCTACAGCCACACCGGTACGCCGATCTGCTCGATGCCGTTTCAACTGGCGGAACTTGCCCGGCGATTCGGCGAAGCGACCTTCGTGATGGGTCACATGGGTTGGACCGACTTCTGCGGCTACGACGCGATTCCCGCTGCACAACAGTCGCCGAACATCTTTCTGGACACCTCCATAGCGTGTGGTTCGATGGTCGCCGGTGCTATTGAGAAACTTGGCGTCGGGCGTGTCCTTTTCGGCACGGGCTATCCGCGCTCTCGCCCCGCGCACGAATTCGAAAAACTCAAACCGCTGAACCTTTCGGAAGAAGACTTCGACAAGTACGCTCGAGAAAACGCAATGCGAGTATGGAGCATCAAGATATGAAAGTCATCGACTCTCACACTCACTTTCCGGGGACGTCTTTCGGTTGCCGGCCCAGGTCAGGCGATGAAATCCGCGAGGAATTCACCTCCGAAGGGCTTTGCGGCGCATGGATAATGACGACCGACGGTCTGCGGGGCGAACCGGCCAGGCACAACGACCTGCTGGCCGAGGGCGTCAGGGATCATCTGGACTTTTTCGTCCCATTCTGCACCGTCTGGCCCAACGAGCAAACCGACGCCGCCCTGGCCGAACTGGAACGCTGCGTCAGTAGCCTGGGAATGAGGGGGCTGAAACTTCATCCCTGGCTGCAAGGCTTTTCACTGACGCATCCTGCGGTCCTTCCGATACTCCGAAAGGCCGGCGAACTAGGTCTGCCCGTGCTCTTCCACGACGGGACGCCGCCATACTGCACACCGCTCCAAATAGCCGCTGCCGCTGAAAAAGTACCCGAAACGATCGTTATCCTGGGACATTCGGGTCTGGA
>JAUVIQ010000220.1 GCA_030592655.1 Planctomycetales bacterium
CCTTGATTCTATCGCCTTTTTCCTCCAAGGCTGCGGAAATGACGGATGTTAGAATTTCCAGGCCAGATCGGCCTGAACCGTGGTGTTACGTTCGTTCTGGCGGTCTCCTGTAACCGGCTCAGTCAAGAATATCTTACAGCCGATGGTCAGCGAGTCCGTCAGATTGTACTTGCCGCCCCATACGTGTCCCTTGCGGTTAGCGCCTCCGAAGTCGCTGTCGTTGAACTCGCCCGGCGTACAGTTGGCCTCAATGTAGGCGTATTTGTATCCGGCGGACCAGTCGCCCTTTTTCTTATTCTTGCCGACCTTCAGACCAAAGGCGTAACCGTCGGACTGGTCGTCGTAACTTCTTGAGCCGTCCGAGTCGCCGCAGTTGTGAACCCAGTCGAAATAGGTGCTCATCGGCAGGCCGAAGGCTTTGAATCCGACCTTGTTGGTCAGGTTGAAAACGTGGAACTGTCCGGCCGAAAGGTCGCCGTCGGCGTTGACATTGTTACCATTGGAGTTGCGGTAATTAGTATCGATGTGATCGTAATCGTAGAACGTCCCGGCGCAGGTCCACTTGACGTCCTTTGCGAGTTTCCAGTTGAAACCGGCCTGGTAGGCGACTAGTGTGGCGTCGTGGTCTCGGTTGTTTTCCTCTACTACGAAGTAACCGATGCCGCCGAAGGGTTCAAAGTTTCCCATCTTGTGCTTGTACTGTACCCATGCTCCTTCGGGATTCACGTCGGAGTCCCAGACCAGGTCCGTGTGGACCATCGGTTTCTTCATCTTTCCGCCGATGATCGTGAGACCCTTCAACTGCTTGGGGCTGTACTTCGCATAGGCCAGGTCGATCCAGATGTTCTTTTTCGAGAAACTGGTGTCGAAGGTCTGGTTGGTCGATGTTGGGGAATCGTCGGAACCACTGGCCAGGCGGAAACCAACTTCCATTTGATCGTCAAGCCATGTTTTCTTGAATCCGAATCGCAGGCGGAACCGGGCGCGATTACGGTCCTTCCGGCTTCTACCGCTGAAACAGTCGGTTTGGTAGCGAAGTCGCAAGTCGCCGTAGAACTTCAGGTTTTCCATCCACTTCGGACCGGCGAAGTGCTGGTCGGAATCAAGGTTCATCTCCTTGAGTACTTCGCGGATCGCTTCGCGGCGGTCCTTTTCGATTTGCCTGTCGGTCCGGGATGATTCGAGTTCGGCCAGGCGGCGTTCCTGGTCCTTAATCCGCGATTTCAGAGCCTTGATGGTGGTTTGAATGTCCTGATTATCCGGTGGAGGGTCGCTTCTTGCGATTGCTGTAACCATACACAACAGCAACACTCCAACCATAATTCTCACAGCATTATTGCGCATTCGTTGCTCCTTTCAATACTGCGCCTTCAGGTTCAAGCCCGTCGGCCGAACGCTCGACCAAAACCGGACCCGTTACCTGAAACCGAGTATGCCAAAGGAGTGTTAAGCGAGTATGAAGACCAAGTGAAATAGGCGTTAAGATGAATGTTGCGCTAAAGGAACTTGTACAGGTTTTCGACCAATGCTCTTATCTTGTCCCGCACTCGTCGGTAATGAGCGAGGGCCTCCTGCTCGGTTCCGGCTTTCCGGGCCAATTCAGATGGGTCGTCGAATCTATGATGTATGCTATTGGTCCGGGCAGGAAAGACCGGGCAAACCTGCCGGGCATGGTCGCAGACGGTAATGACGTAGTCGAAGTCAATCCCTCGAAGTTCGTCGAGGTGTTTACTGCGATACGACGAAATATCCACACCGGCTTCTTCCATGACCCTTACGGCGAGCGGGTCCACGCTGCTTGGCTTGATTCCGGCAGAGTAAGGCTCGATGAAGTCCGTCTTCAGTCGCCGCATCCATCCCTCGGCCATTTGGCTGCGGCAGGAGTTGTGCGTGCAGAGAAACAGGATTCTGGTTTTCTGGTTTTTCACGGTGAACCGTTCTCGAAAGCCTCGGCGTGGCGGACGATATCGCCGGTTCGCAGGAAGATGATGTCCTCGGCGATGTTGGTGCACAGGTCGCCGATGCGCTCCAGTGCTTTGGCGACGTTAATCATTGTCATAGCGGCTTCGACTCCGCCGGTCTTTTTGCCTTCGGCGTCCAGGACGCTTCGGACGAATCGCCTGTAGGATTCGTCAATCAGGTCGTCGGAGTCGATTACGCCTTGTGCGCCGGTTGTGTCATTGGCGCGAAGCGTTCTTACGGTGCGGCCCAGGGTGTCGGTTGTGGTCTCGGTGAGCGAATCGAACGAATCGTATCGGTCGAAGTCGATACCGTCTTCGACGACGTGCTTAACCCGTTTTCCGATACTGGCTGCAAGGTCGGCAATGCGTTCAAGGTCGCTGTTGACCTTGATGATCGTACAGATAGTTCGTAAGTCGATGGCTGTGGGTTGATACAGGGCAAGCAGGCGGATGCACTCCTGTTCGATTTCGACTTCCTCGCGGTCGATTGCCGAATCCCGCCGGTCCACTTCTCTGCCCGCCTCGACTTCGCCGTCTTTTATCGCGCGCAGTGCATCGGCCAGGGCCTGCTCAACGCGCATGCCCATCAGGTCAAGGCGAAGGATTAACTTTTCAAGTCGTTCCTGTAGTTCAGCCATTTTTTCACTCCGTATCAGCCGAATCGGCCTGTAATATAATCCTCGGTCTGCTTGTTGGTGGGATTCGTGAAGACATCCCGCGTCAGGCCGTACTCGATAAGGTCGCCCAGGCAGAAGAACGCGGTCCGGTCGGATACCCTGGCGGCCTGTTGCATGTTATGGGTAACGATTACGATTGTATAATCGGTCTTGAGTTTGCGTATCAGTTCTTCGATCCGTCCGGTTGCTACCGGGTCCAAGGCCGAGCACGGCTCGTCCATCAGCAACACCTTAGGCCCGGTCGCCAAGGCCCTTGCGATGCAAAGCCGCTGCTGCTGCCCGCCGGAAAGCGCCAGTGCCGATTTCTTCAGTTCGTCCTTTGCCTCCTCCCACAAAGCCGCGTCATGGAGGCACTTTTCCACGATTTCATCGAGCCGGCTTCGCTTTCGGATGCCCTGTAATCGCGGGCCGTAGGCGATGTTGTCGTAGATGCTCTTGGGGAAGGGGTTGGGCCTCTGGAAGACCATGCCGACCTGCTGGCGGAGATTGACAAGGTTAACCCGCTTGTCATAGACGTCCTGGCCGTTGACTGCGAGTTTTCCGGTTGCGCGCGTATGAGGGATCAGGTCGTTCATCCGGTTGATGCTTCGCAGGAACGTGCTCTTTCCGCATCCGCTGGGTCCGATAATGGCCGTTACCGCGCGCGGGTAAATGTCCATAGTAATGTCCCGCACGCCCGCCTTCGGGCCGTAGTAGAGACAGAAACCGTCAGAGACAATCACCGGCCCGGAGGTATTAGTCTCCACCCGTTCGGTATGCTCCGGCAGGGCGCTGTGAAATTTGTGCAGATGCTTCATTTCCGTTACATCAACAGGTGTCTGTTCCAATGTCATCATGTTTCTTCTTCTTTTTTTGTTGCTGTTTCTAAATCCGCAATCCGCAATCTGAAATCCGCAATCATTACTACTGTCCTCTTAATTTCGCTTCGAGGCGTCGTCGGATAATTATGGCTGCCAGGTTCAGCACCAGCACCAGTCCGATAAGTGTCATTACCATACCGTACTGCTGGTGGGGGACCATTGCGGCGATACGGTCGCCGACTGCAAGGTCGTAACTGCCATAAGAAAGCGTCCGGGTCCCCTGCTTGAAGATCGTTTCGGGTATCGGCCCCAGTGCCACTGCTGCGGTGAACAATATCGGGGCCGTTTCGCCTGCTGCCCGGCTTATACTTAATATGATACCGGTCAGTATGCCCGGCGCAGCGGCAGGTAGCGTAACGGTTATAAACGTGCGAAACTTCCCAGCCCCCAATGCCAGCGACGCCTCTTTGTAGGAACGCGGAACAGCCTTGATTGCTTCTTCTGATGCACGGATAATCACCGGAAGCACCAGCACCGCCAGCGTCAGCGCCCCGGCCAGTATGCTCGATCCTTTCGGCAGCCCCAACTTCGGCTGGAGATACAACACGAAAAACGCCAGCCCGAACAGGCCGAAGACAATGCTGGGCACGCCGGCCAGCGTGTTGATGCACGTGCGAATGACTCGGACGAACCGGCTGTCGCCGGCGCATTCGACCAGATACCCAGCCGCCGTTACTCCCAGCGGGACCGCGAAGACCATCGAAAGCAGCGTCAGCAGCAACGTTCCGATGATTTCGGGTCCGACGCCGCCGAAGAAGTGCCCCGGCGTGCTGTCGTCGATGAAATACTGCCAGTAGAACGTCCGTTGCGGACAAAGCATCCGGTCAAGATTCTGCTCTACCATGGGGAACAATTTGGTAAGTTCCGTACCGGCGAATTGCTCTGCCCGCTCAGTGCGAACCTTCTTTAGCGACTCACCCGAACCCTGCTCTACCCATTCTTCATTCCATACCAGGCGATCCAGCAGAAGTTGTGCACGATCCCAGCGAGTGGCCCCGTACTGAAATTGCGACAGTTCGGGTATTGGTTCGCCGGGACGCGGGCCTAGCAACTCCTTGATGATTTCCTGAACTTCGTTCAAGGCCTCGCCATATTCTTCCCGACGGGTCAGGTCCACCGCCGAAACAATTTGCAGATACTGCCTCGCCATTTCAAAAAACTGCCCTGCCACCGATCCGGCCAGGTGTTCGTCGCCTGCATGTTTAAGTACGAAATCGAGACTTTGCTTCGCCTCATCGGGCTTTGTCG
>JAUVIQ010000003.1 GCA_030592655.1 Planctomycetales bacterium
GCCGCGAACTGTCTTGTTTTTTAGGAATCAGACATTTTCCCGCACGGGCGAGATGTTTTTGCTGCCGCTGAATCCCTTTGAGCAACAGCCCCGCGCGCAAACGTGGACGAAAAACGTAAAATTGGGGACACCATACTATTTTTGTCTTTCTGGGATAATCCCAGAAAGACAAAAATAGTATGGTGTCCCCAATTTTACGAGAACTTTTCGGTCCTTTCTGCGTCTATTATATGGAGGGAGTCGGCGGCCAGGGGCCGCTGGGTGAATATCCGCCTTATCCGAAAGGGAAAAAATGAAACGTACCAGACTGACCGGATTACTAATGATTGTGCTGCTCGGTTCGCTCCTCGTAGTACCGGCATCGGGCGAAAAGCAGGACATCGAATCACTACGCGCAAAGGCAGCCAAACTCGATAAAGAAGGAAACCGCAAGGAGGCGTGGAAGGTCTATTCGAAGATCGCCCTGGACCCGACCGACGACCCGATGAAGGTCGGCGGGGACATGAACGCCGCCATCAGATGCCTTCATAACCTCAACCGGATAAACCAAATAGACGAGTTCCGCGAGAAGGTCATCGCCGTTCACAAGGGCAACTGGCGGCTGCTGTGGACTGCTGCGCAGAGTTATATGAACATGCCGCATTACGGAACGATAATCGCCGGGGAGTTCAAGCGAGGCCCCCATCGCGGGGGCAGAGCCAAATGGGTCAACGCTTTCGACCGCGACAGAGTCCGCGCGCTGCAACTGATGCGGCAGGCGACCGGCAAGACCGCCGGAGAACAGAACAACCACGAATTGTCGCAATTTTACCTGTCGTTTGCCAAACTACTTCTTGCCAATCGCGGCTTCAGCCAGGCGTGGCGATTGCAGTACGCCACCGACCTTTCGACCCTGCCGGACTACGAAGACGGATACTACAGCCCGTGGGAATACTACTACGGCGGCCACCGCGGCGCGCCGGTCAATGAGGACGGAACGCCGGTCTATCACTATCGGCCTAAAAACTGGAAGGCGGCGACCACCGACGGTCAGCGCTGGCGGTGGTGCCTGTTGCAAGCGGTGGAAATGTCGCCGAGGCGAAACAACGAGGTTCGCAGCCACTTCGCAAACTTCCTGCACAATCAATTCGGCGTTCAGACGATGGCGCACTACGGATGGTACTTCGGCCGAGGTGGCTGGGGCGGTCGCGACGACGGTAAAAAAGATTCTTCCGGCACCTACGAACTGCACACGCTCGGCGAGGATGAAACCATCGCGCGCCTGGCCGGCGGTATCAAGCGGTTCAAACTCCCCGATGAATTCAACTTCATCAAAATCTACAAGGACCTGAAATACTACACTATCCTTGCGCCGATCTTTGAGAATCGCCGGCAATATCCCAGGGCGGCGGGCTACTGGAGGAAACTCCTTGACGCCAACCCGAAAAACCAGAACTGGCAGCGACGATTGAACCAGATTGTCGGCAACTGGGGTCATTTCGAGCCGATCGTAACCGCCCCGGCGGGTAAGGGCGCGACCGTCGAGTTCCGCTTCCGAAACGGTAAAAAAGTCAGCCTGGAAGCACACGAAATCCACGTGCAGAAACTGCTGGACGACGTAAAGACCTACCTCAAAAGCAATCCGCGAAAACTGTCGTGGCAAAAGTTACGAATATCGGACATCGGTTATCAACTGGTATATAAGAACCAAAAAAAGAAATACGTCGGCAAGAAGGTCGCCGCATGGGAACTGGACCTCAAGCCGCGAGCAAAACACTTCGACAAGCGCATCACCATCACCACGCCGCTCCAGAAGGCAGGGGCGTATTTGCTCAAGGCCAAAATGGCCGACGGAAACACGTCCGAAATCGTCATCTGGGTGGCGGACACCGCCATCGTCAAAAAGCCGCTGAACGGCAAGACCTATTACTTCGTAGCCGACGCCGTTACGGGCAAACCTATCCCCAAGGCCAACGTGGAATTCTTCGGTTACCGGCAGGTGCGTGTCGAACACGCCAAGGTTGCCGGAAAGAGGCGAGGCTTCCACGACGAGGTCCACACGCGGAATTTCGCCGAATTCACAGACGCCGACGGGCAGTTGTTCATGCCGCCAAAGCCGCAGGACCGCAAACACTCCTGGTCCTGGATGATTGTCGCCACTACACCGGCAGGCAGACTGGCATACATGGGCTTCACCGGAGCATGGTTCAACAACTATCACGACAGCGGGTACAACGCCACAAAGACGTTCGTAATCACGGATCGACCGGTCTATCGGCCTAAGCATAAGGTCAAATTCAAGTTCTGGGTCAATCACGCAAAGTACGACGTGGAAGGCAAGAGCGCCTTCGCAGGCCGGCAGTTCGCGGTAAGGGTGAACAACCCCAAGGGTGAGAAGATTTTTCAGAAAAACTTCACTGCCGACGAGTTCGGCGGGTTCGACGGTGAACTGACGCTCAAGAAGAACACCATGCTGGGCGTCTATCGCATCTACACCCCCCACGGCCCCGGTGGTGGGAGCAGTTTCCGCGTCGAGGAGTACAAGAAGCCCGAATTCGAGGTGAAGATCGAGGCCCCGAAAGAGCCGGTCAAACTCGGCGAGAAGATCGAAGCCAAAATCATCGCCAAGTATTATTTTGGCGCGCCCGTTGTCAACGCGAAGGTCAAGTACAAGGTCCTCCGCACAGCCCACGACGCACATTGGTATCCGATCTATCGCTGGGACTGGTTCTATGGGCCTGGGTATTGGTGGTTCGGCTATGATTACAACTGGTATCCGGGCTGGTGGCACTGGGGCTGCAAGAGGCCTCTGCCTTGCTGGTACTGGTGGCGCTGGCATCCGCCGGTCAAGCCGGAGGTCGTCGCCGAAGCCGAGGTCCGCGTCGGCAAGGACGGAATGGTCAAGGTGCTGATCGACACCGCCGTCGCCAAGGCCATCCACGGCGACAGGGACCATAAATACACCATCACCGCCGAAGTAACCGACCAGTCCCGCCGGACAATCGTCGGCACCGGCAGCGTTCTGGTCGCCCGAAAACCTTTTAAAGTCCACGCATGGGTAGATCGAGGACATTACCGCGTCGGCGACACCGTTCGCGCATCCTTCAAGGCCCGGCGGCTCGACGGAAAGGCCGTCGAAGGCAAAGGCAAACTTACCCTCTATCGCATCACCTATAAGGACAATAAGCCCGTCGAAACGTCCGTCCGCAAATGGAACCTCAACACCGACGACGAGGGCGTCAGCAGCATCCAGATGAAAGCCTCCCAGGCCGGGCAGTACCGGCTCAGTTACAAAGTTACCGATGCGAAGGAACACACCATCGTGGGCGGGTACATCTTCTGCATCTGGGGCGAAGGCTTCGACGGCAGCGAGTTTCGCTTCAACGACATCGAAATCCTACCCGACAAGGGCGAATACAAGCCCGGCGAGAAGGTCAAACTGATGCTCAACACCAACCGCACCGGCTCGACGGTGCTGCTGTTCATCCGACCTGCCAACGGCGTCTATCTGCGGCCTAAGGTCCTGCGCCTCAAGGGAAAGAGCCTCACCGAGGAAATCGCCGTCATCAAGAAGGACATGCCGAATTTCTTCGTCGAGGCGGTTACCGTCAGCGGCGCGAAGGTCCACCGCGAGGTCCGCCAGATAGTCGTCCCGCCGGAGAAGCGCGTCCTCGACGTAAAGGTTATGCCGTCGAAAAAGGAATACAAACCCGGCGAAAAGGCGAAGGTGAAGATAAAACTGACCGACCCGACCGGCGAACCGTTCACAGGCTCGGTCGTTGTGGCGGTCTATGACAAGGCTGTCGAGTACATCTCCGGCGGGACGAATATCCCCAAAATTAAGGAGTTCTTCTGGAAATGGCGCCGTCGGCATTATCCTGCCGGCGAAACCAGCCTGTCCAAAGGCTGTGGAAACCTCACCCGCCGCAATAAAGACGCTATGGGCTACCTGGGCGTCTTCGGCCATTCGGTCGCAGATGAAATAGGCGATAAAGCAGACGGCGGCTTTCGCTGGGATGCGAAAAATAAGCGGTCGCGGTCGCTAGGCGGCGGCAGGTTTTATGGACAGGCGGAGGCATGCGCAGACTCTTCCGCTCCCTCCGGCGTCCCGCGTCCGCTCCGGAGTTTGTCGAAAGGCGCACCAAGTGGTGGTGAAGGCGCGCCCAAGAGCGTCCAGCCGGTCGTGCGGACGAAATTTGCCGACACCGCCTTGTGGGTCGCAGCCTTGACCACCGGCAAAGACGGAATGGCAGAGGTCGAACTGACCATGCCCGAAAACCTCACCACCTGGAAGACCCGCGTATGGGCGATGGGCCACGGCACACGCTGCGGCGAAGGCGAAGCCGAGGTCGTTACCACAAAAGACCTCATCATCCGCCTCCAGGCCCCGAGATTCTTCGTCCAGAAAGACGAAGTCGTACTGTCGGCCAACGTGCACAACTACCTGAAGACCAAGAAGAAGGTAAAGGTCGTCCTGGAACTGAAAGGCGGCACGCTCCAGATCATCGGGTCGGGCAAAGACCTCGTGCCGGAACGAACAATCGAAGTCGTCGCCAATGGTGAAAAGCGCGTGGATTGGCGCGTCAAGGTCGTCAAGGAAGGCACTGCGACGATTACGATGAAGGCTATCACGGACGAAGAGTCCGACGCGATGCGGATGAGTTTTCCCGTCTATATCCACGGGATGCTCAAGACCGAGAGTTTCTGCGGCGTCATCCGCCCGAAGGAAACCAAAAGCATTATCAACATCCGCGTGCCGAAAGAGCGGCTGGGCGAGCAGAGTCGGCTGGAGATTCGCTACTCGCCGTCGGTGGCCGGTGCGATGGTCGATGCGCTGCCGTACCTGTCGAGTTACCCCTACGGCTGCACCGAGCAGACGCTCAACCGCTTCATTCCGACAGTCATCACGCAGAAAGTCCTGCTGCGGATGGGGCTGAAACTCGAAGACATCCGCAAGAAGCGGACCAACCTGAACGCACAGGAAATCGGAAAGGACCCCGAGCGGGCCAAGCAGTGGAAGCGCTTCGGCCACGAGGCTGTCTTCGACGAGGCCAAGGTCCGCGACATGGTCAAGGCCGGCCTGGAGCGGCTGGCGAGTATGCAGTGCCGCGACGGCGGATGGGGCTGGTTCAGCGGCTGGGGCGAGCGGTCGTACCCGCACACAACGGCCGTCGTCGTCCACGGCCTGCAGACCGCACGGGCGAACGACGTAGCCGTCGTGCCGGGAATGCTGAATCGTGGCGTCGCCTGGTTGAAACGATACCAGGAGCGGCAGGTCCGCCTGCTTAAGAACGACAGGAAGAAAAACCCGCCTCGGCCATGGAAAGCCCACGCCGACAACCTCGACGCATTTGTCTATATGGTTCTGGTCGATGAGAAGATCGACAACAAGCAGATGCGCGAGTTTCTTTACGAGGACCGAAATCATCTGGCAGTCTATGCCAAGGCGATGTTCGGCCTGGCCGTCCACAAGGTCGGCGATAAGAAAAAACGCGACATGCTCATCCGCAATATCGAGCAATACCTCGTCGAGGACGACGAAAATCAGACGGCCTACCTCCGCCTGCCGAACCAGGGCTACTGGTGGTACTGGTACGGCAGCGAGTATGAGGCGCACGCATATTACCTCAAACTGCTGGCAGCGACCGATCCGAAGGGCCGGAAGGCGTCCCGGCTGGTAAAGTACCTGCTGAACAACCGCAAACACGCAACCTACTGGAACAGCACGCGCGACACTGCCCTGTGTATCGAGGCGTTCGCCGACTTCATCAAGGCAAGCGGCGAAGACAAGCCCGATATGACCGTCCAGATTTTTATCGACGGCAAAAAGGTTAAGGAAGTCAAAATCAACAGCGACAATATCTTCAGTTTCGACAACAAGTTGGTCCTCGAAGGCGACGCCGTTACCACCGGCGAGCACAAGATCGAAATGCGAAAGACCGGCACAGGCCCGCTGTATTTCAACGCGTACCTGACCAACTTCACGCTGGAAGACCACATCACCAAGGCCGGACTGGAGATAAAGGTCAATCGCAAATACTTCAAACTTGTCCGCGTCGATAAGAAGATTAAGGTCGAAGGCTCCCGCGGCCAGGCAGTGGACCAGAAGGTCGAAAAGTACGAAAGGAAGGAACTGAAGAACCTCGATATGCTGACCAGCGGCGACCTTGTCGAGATCGAACTGGTTATCGAGAGCAAGAACGATTACGAGTACATCATTCTCGAAGATATGAAGGCAGCCGGTTTCGAGCCGGTCGCGCTTCGCAGCGGATACGGCGGAAACGAGATGGGCGCGTATATGGAACTGCGCGACGAGCGGGTCTGCTTCTTCGTCCGCCGACTGGCAAGGGGCAAGCACAGCCTGTCTTATCGGATGCGGGCGGAGATTCCCGGCAAGTTCAGCGCCCTTCCGACGAAGGCGTCAGCCATGTACGCCCCGGAACTAAAGGCCAATTCCGACGAGATAAAACTGCGGATTAAGGATTAACCGCGACCACGCCACCAGGGCCGCCTTTATTGTTGTAAAGAGAATATTGAATATTGAATCAGTACTGTCCGGTTAAAGATTTTAGAATTTCAGTTAAGACTATTACAAATAAAAGGATATAGCAAATTTTGATCGCAATCGACTTGAAATCCACCGTAAGTTTTGGCCATGCATCCTTTGTCTTGATGCGGAAAGGACGGGCCAATGTACACGGGGCGAATCGTATTCACCCAACTGATGGACTTCATGCCCATCTGGGATTTCAGGCGTTGCGTCAAAAGGTATCGTGGCAACCATCGTGCGAGAACTTTTACCTGTCTCGATCAATTTCTCTGCATGGCCTTCGCTCAATTGACGTACCGCGAGAGCCTGAGAGACATCGAAACTTGTCTCCGCGCCATGCAGCCCAAACTCTACCATGCGGGAATCCGGGCAAAGGTATCGCGAAGCACGCTCGCCGACGCAAACGAAAAACGAGACTGGCGCATTTATGCCAACTTCGCGCAGGTTCTTATTCGCATTGCCAGAAGATTGTATGCCGGAGACGACTTCGGCGTGAACCTGGAGCAAACGGCGTATGCGTTCGATTCGACGACCATCGACCTGTGCCTGACGTTGTTCCCGTGGGCGCAATTCCGAAAGCGAAAGAGCGCGGTCAAACTCCACACGCTTATCGACCTGCGAGGGAATATCCCTTGTTTTATCAGCATTACAAGCGGCAAAACGACCGACAACATGATCCTGGACGAACTGGTCCTGGAGCCAGGTGCGTTCTACATCATGGACAGGGGATACATCGACTTCGCCCGGCTCCGCAGATTCGATACCAACGCAGCATATTTTGTGGTTCGCTCCAGGAGCAAACTGACTCATCGCCGACAATCTTCTCGACGCGTGGACAAATCGACCGGTTTGCGAAGCGACCAGACCATCGTCCTTACCGGCCCGTTGACATCGCAGAGGTATCCTGCTCGGCTTCGCCGAGTCAGTTACTTCGATGTTGGGATGGACAAGCGATTGGTTTTTCTGACGAACAACTTCACGCTGCCGGCCCTGACCGTTGCGCAGCTCTACAAATGTCGCTGGCAGGTGGAGCTGTTTTTCAAATGGATCAAGCATTATCTTCGGATCAAGGCGTTCTATGGCACGTCGCTCAATGCCGTGAAGACACAAATTTGGATTGCGATCAGTGTTTATGTGCTGGTAGCCATCCTGAAGAAGGAGTTGCGAATTGATCGTAGTTTGGGCGAAATCCTGCAAATTATCAGCATTACACTTTTTGAGAAAGTCCCTATAGGACAAGTACTTACGAGTTTTGATCTTCAAAACGGAATACATGGTTCTTGTAACCAATTGAAACTATTCAACTTATAACCGGACAGTACTGATATTGAATAGAGAATGTTGAATTTCGAAGTAAAAAGAAAAAAAGACTCTGAATCCACGTTTTGGGTGTTATTCATCTTCTTTTTCTTCTTTTTACTTCGAAATTCAAAATTCTTTGTTCAATATTCATTATTCAAAAAAAAGGCAGGCGGCGTGGTCGCGGTGTTTGGGCAACAGGCCCTGATTGGCGGTGGTATAACTCGGATAAAATTCACGCCGGCGGGTACGCCATCGTCTTTCGGCGATCCTCGTATATCTGCCAGAAGAGAATCCACGGATCGAGCAGGATATCCTCCCCATCGTCCGTATCGGGCTCGCGGACCTTGAACATGAAGTGGCTGTGTTCGTAACTGCCGATGTGTATTCCTGCGCCCTCGGCATAGTGCGTGCCCGCGGGAAACGGCTGACCCTCAGGCACAAGCAGGCGGATGAGGTGGCTTACCTGGATAGTCCAGACAGAACCGTCAGGCCAGCGATGGCGCCCACGCCAGCGATTGTTGTTGTCGCCCGCATTCAGGCTGTTGAACAGATGATGGTCGTCAATGTCGATTGGCGACCAAATGGGCGTGCCGGCGGGGTGGTTGATGTCCAGGCCGCCGTGGGCTTCAGCCCCGAAGTAAGGACCCATCCAACAGTCTCCACCATCGTAACAGTCCTCGATGCGAAGCCGGTGTTCCGGCAACGGGCACCATGCGTGCAACAGTACCGGGCAGATACGGCGCTGCGCGTCCTGCAGTGCGAATCGGGCTTGTTTGTGGGGTTTGCATTCGCCGTGCACTTCGATCAGGTAATCGAACAGATCAGCCGAAGCGTCAAACCAAATCCGCATACCGAACAGTTCCCATGGCTGGTAGAAACTGCGCTGGTTTCCGACCCAGCGAGACAATTGTATCCGGTGGCCTTCGATTCGCAGTTGGCAATGGAAGCGGCATACTGTTCTGCCGCCGAATTCGGGTACGCCCACCTGCTTCAGAGTCGTTTCGTGCAGCTCCGCCCAGGTCCTCTCCAACACGACGGATCGCTTACTACCATCGGACAGAGTGAACACCAGTTCGTCACCGACGTCGAGTTCAACGGCAGTTAGAGTTTCACGAGCGGTCTTTTTGACGATCATAGGTACTCTCCGAAATTACGAAGCATTGGCTCGGCAGGATACTGCAATAGCAGAATACTCGCAAGGATGACTCTCACAAGCAGTCGGTATTGTCGCAGGGGAAAACTTTCGATCCGTAGGACTATCGGGGAACGAATGGGAACCAAGCGGGATTACCCGCTATTTTTCTTCCACGATGTCCGGACCTTATTCGGTAAAATACACCGCTCAAACATTATTGCAAGCCGCTTAGTTACCGAAATTCCTACAAACTCCTGGAAGCCTCCTTTGTGTTTCCATATGCGCCCATGTTCAAACGTCCGCCGTTCGGGGCCGGCTCTTTTGAGAAATCAACCTTCGGGTCGCCCGCGTCGATGCAGGGACTGCTTGCAGAATCCTTTACCCATTTCTTTGCCTTTGGATCCCACCGACCGGCCTTGCTTTTCAGGTGGAAATTGCCGTTTGCGGGATCGGCAAAGATCGGCCTAACCGATATGTCCCCTGCCCCCGGAGAAACGCTGTTATAATTGCCCTTGGCGTTGTTGAAGACGTTATTGTAGTTGGAGGAACCTTTGTCGAAATCCAGCCCGTAACCCTTGTTGTTGGCAATTATGTTGTTCCGCACGTGAAAGGTATAGACTGCCGTCCACTTCTTGGCTCGCTCAATGGCGATTCCGCCTTTGCCGCAATTGTAGATCACGTTATTGATTATCGTGGCGTCGCCGCGGCGCCATTCTGTCATTCCATATCCATACTCAGTGCCGTAAATACCGTAGCCGGGACAATTATAAACAACATTGTTTCTGATCCGGACATTTTTCCAATGCTTCTGCTGCCTGAGGCCGATGCCGTTGATCTTTGCCCCCGTTACGATATTGTTTTCTATACGAACGTTGCATGAGCCGCATCCGCGCATCCATATTCCCGACTGGGAGCCTTTGCAGATATTATTGAAAACATGAGCGCCACTCGACTCGATCTGTATGTTTCCATTCACGCCGGTGTTATCCAGATAGTTGTGGTGGATAGAAACGTTGTTATTTCCTGCTTCGAAGATCAGTCCCCAGGACGAACGGTAGCGACCGGTCAGTGTGTTGTAAGCGGCCACCGCGTTCCTGGCGCAAATGGACGTTATACGGGAGTGTTGAATGGTATTACCTATTATTCTCATTCCTTCACTCCTGGTCATATATGACCTGGCGCGACTATCCCGGATACCGTTTGTAGTAATAAAATGGCCGGCGAAAGAGAGATCCTTAAGACCTTCAATTGTCAGGTTGTTCACCTGGCAGGGGTGGAACAGGTTGCCGCGATGTTTCGTGTAGGTGCTGGTGATCTTGAATCCTTTGAAGGTTATGTTTTCAAGAGGGGGATGCCCTTCCCACTTCTCGTTCATACTGAACAGGGCAGGAGCACTGAAGTATCTCTGCCCCTTCGGTATCAGGTCGGTGAACTCGGTTGAATCCAGAAGTCTTATCTCGGAGTCATGCGTGCCCCATAATGTAACGTTGCTCTTGTTGATAAATATCGCTTTTTTGACCTCATGCACGCCCGTGGCGAGTTCGACAATTCCGCCTTCAGAAGGGACCGCGTCTATCGCCTTCTGAATTGATTCGCCGGGTTTGACCTTTTTGACGAAGGTCGAGACGATCCATTCCTTTCGGCATTGCGGCGGATAGTAGCCGTCCTTTATCGTTTCGGGAATTTCTCTGCGATCCTTGTCTGTAATCCATTTTTTCGCCTTCCTGTCCCATCGGCCCCAGGGAAACTTCCTGAAATCTTCAACCAGTCCGGCGACGTACCGCTCCTGAGACTTATTGGTCGATATGACCTGTATTTTCCACAGCCCCTTCTTGCCGGGAACGGTCCAGGTGAATGAGGCGCCTCCAGCCTGCGGTTTGGCTTCTCTATTCACCTGCCAGAGGTATTTGGCCGCACCTTCAGCCTTGACGCTGAAAGTAATCTTTTCTCCCGGCTTGACCTGAAATGCGGTCCCGGAGTCGCCGGTTTTGCTGTTGGACCAGGAGATGATTTTAGGTGGTTCTGCGCCTTTGGCTAAAGAATTCAAAGACACACAGCAGATCATCGCCATACTTGTCATCATCATTTTTCCAGACATTTCCTGGTTCCTCTTACTTGATTTCCTGCTTATCTGTTTATCCTGACGACCCATACCATATTCCCATAAGCGTTTATTTGCCGAACGCGTACAGATACCCATCCGCCGAGCCGATATAGACAGTTCCGTCTGCACCAATGGCCGGTGATGATACCACCGAACCGCCCGTCAGGTATTTCCAGAGCAGTTTACCCTTCGGGCTGAGGCAATAGACATAGTAGTCGTGCGAACCGAAGTATATCTTTCCTTCAGCGTCAATCGCAGCGGAAGAATGGATACAATCGCCGGCCTTGAATTTCCACTTCTCTTTGCCGTCTTTGTCCAAAGCGTAAAAATAACCGTCACGCGAGCCGAAATAAACTGTTCCATCCTTCCCAATGGCGGGTGAAGAAGCTACCTCATCTCCGACCTGGAAAGACCATTTCAAGTTCCCGTCAAAACCGATGGCGAACATGTGTCCGGTTATTCCCTTACTTACAGCGGGATGCCCGCCCTGCTGGCAGCCTATATAGACGGTCTTGTCCTGAACCGATATGGCTGGGGAAGATAAAGTCCTGCCCTTGGCTTTACAGGTCCACTTTACCGTCCCGTCGGGCTTGATGGCGTGGAGTCCGCTGAAGTTTCCGCTGCCGCCGACATAGATAGTCCCGTCGGGAGCAATTGCCGGCGAAGAGACGTGAGCGCCATGCCAGAGCCAGCGGAGTCCCACCTTGATTGGGCACTGCCATTTCACCTTCCCGTCCGGTAACATCGCGTACATGCGATACTCCGAGCCGCCTTTGCCTTCTTTAGTTTGGCGGCAGGTCGAAACGAAGTAAGTCGTATTATCAGGACCCGGAATGGTATAACACTGGTTCATGCCGTACGACGGGTACCCGTATTCCCACTTCTGTTTTCCCTCCGGGCTGACGGCCAGAAGGGTTCTGCGCCTGCTTCTATAAACCACTCCGGCATAGATTGTCCCGTCAAGGCCGACGGACGGGGCAAGCGCATTTTTGTAGAACCATTTACGGGTGCCGTCGGGGTTTATCGCGTGGATGCCGCTGTCCGGCACACTGGGGGTGATATAGATTGTTCCATCCGGTCCAATCACCGGAGAATATCCTATTATCTGACCACCGGTCTTGTACCGCCAGAGCACGTGGGGCTTCGAAGGTCCGACGTAGGGGCTTCTGCCTGTATGGGCATAGTCGGGACCGCGAAAACAAGGCCAGGGGCTTTTGTCGGTCTTGACCGGCGGACGAGCCTTCCTTCCCGGCTCGGCGGGTATGGCAACATGATCTACCGTTACCTTGATTGTCCGGGTCGGTTTGTCGGGGTCTTTGCGATACCAGTCCGGCCCGGGGTTTATCCCCTTGACCTCGCCATAGCGACCATCGGGTACAGCCACCTGCACTTTGTAGGTGAAATCCTGCCGACCATTCTCGTCCTGAACGAAATCGGTCAGCACAAGGGTATTGGCCTTGTCGTCGGGCAGGGCCGAGTGGCCGTTGCCGGCCACCGCCAGGTGCGTTCGCATATCGTTAACGTCAAGCCAGTTCTTGATCCATCCGTTATGAGTAACCATCTCGGATACCCAGTAGCGCTTTTCGAGAAGGTTCTCTGCCGGACGTCTCACATTGTCCACTTCATTGACCACCCGCATCCTGCATCCGGACACCGGCTTACCTGCCTTATCGACGACGAGGACGTCCAGGTAATACTTGGGAATGACCCACGCTTTACCGCTTTGGACTTTCAGTTCCTTGAACTTGCAGTTAACCAGACTGACCGTGCAGCCCAACTGCTCGGACTCGTAGGGATAGATAATCCGCCAGTCCCTGAAGCGGTAGCCTCGCCTGGCTACGATATTGTCAAGACGGCAGTTCGAGATGGTTACCTTATGCAAATCGTCGCCGCCGATGAAGGTCATGTCTATCGGCTTGTCTTTACCGCCAATGGTGCAGTCTTCTATTCTGAAATCGACCAGTTCCTTACGGTTGTAGAACCACATGCCTTTTTTGCCTTTTCCCTGCTTTCTTTTCTTGTTGTTGTAGTAACCGCGTGCGCATTTCCAGTAGTTTCCGGCATCGACTTCCACCATATTCACAAATTTGCACCGTTTCAGGACCAGTTCGCCCGGAGTGTCGGGAAAGAAGTTCCCGCAATTGGATATGGTTGAATCGGTGGCCAGGAACCTGCCTGAGAACGTGTATGCCTCATATCCGCTCCAGTCCTTGTACATTTCCCACCTGGACGCGGACGTAAAGGCCCAGAGATAATAAAACTCGTTGTCCGAAGTGATTGTGGCCTTGTTCAGGCGAATAATCGAGCCGTTCTTGACTCGAATCTGGTGCTCGCCGTCCTTGTTGCAGTGCATCTTAAGTGTTTCGCCGTCGATGATGAGTTCAGACGCCGGATCGACGACAAGGTCGGTATAGCATGTGGCTGTCCTGGTGGCCTGGTCATAGCGAAAGACTTTCGGGTCGCCTATGGCTTCGGCGATATCCTTCAAGGTAGCGCCGTGTCCGGTTATGACAATGCCCGTCCTTTTCACCTCATGGTCGGGCTTGTTCTTCTCCCCGTCGCCCCAATCATCCCTGTACTGGCCGAGGCGTATTGTCTTTTTCGGCCAGACGGGATAGTCATAAACCTGGATACCGTCGAGCAATGGCCCGTAGAGTTGCAGGGAACTGATTTCCTTCAGCGTGTTTTCGTTGGCCACGCTGTCGAACCAGAATTCCACGCCGTTCCAGATATAGAACCATCCTTCCTTTGTGCGGATTATCCTTATCTGGCGCCACTTGTCGGTGCGCTCGTTCATATTGGCGCAGCATTCTCCCATTGACCGACATCCAAAACAGTGCTGCCCGACAGGGCCGTACTTCGAAGGTATTTCCCGAAAGTCAAACCCTTCGTCATTGGCCGTCTTGTGGTAAATGTAATGGGGCTCGCCGTGCGAGATACGCCAGCCGAACCACCCCCTCTTCCTCCTGCCTTCGGCTTTGGGTCTTAACTTGCGCTGGAATATCCAGGTGCCGTAGGCGTTCTTGGAAGGTATTGTAATTCGGCCTACGCCTCGGCTGTAGGCATGGGCTGTACAGTCGGGATGCTCTATCTTCTTTTGCTTCGCATCCTTCTTGTAGTCCCACTTTGGCAACGGCCTGTCCCAGGGGTCTTTCTGCGACCTGTCGGGATAGAAATAGTCGAAGATGACGGGGGCTTCGGATTTAGCAAGCGTCGAGACGACCCATTCCTGGTGCGCCTTGCCGTCTTTATTGGAAACCTCCAGGTGAATTTCCCAGATGCCCTTCTCTTGGGGCACAGTCCAGCCGAAGGTGTCGGTCTTTGCATCCTGGACTATCTTGTCAACCCGCCATTCGTATCCCTGCGAACCTTCAGCCTTTACCTTAAAAACGATCTTGTCGCCCGGTTTTGCCAGGTACATTACGTCCCTGGCGTTATCTTTATTTCGGGGTTTGCCTCCCTCGGAAGAGAATTCTTTTATCACCGGAGGGGCTGCGTGAACGAGACTGCCCGTAATCAACCACGTCAATGTAACCAAGCATGACAGCGTTACTAATCTAACCTTTTTCATTCTTTTTTCTCCTTGTAAGTTTTTTGAAGTAAAAAGTATTTTTTCTCAATTACCTGTAACTCATTCTGACCGCCGAGGTTTCGATTTTGATGCCGACTCCGTATTTCCATAAGCACCTAATTGCCAAACGCATACAGATATCCGTCCGCCGAGCCGACATAGACGGTTCCGTCTGCGCCGATTGCCGGTGAGGAGAGCACTGAACCGCCTGTCAGGCATTTCCAGATCAACTTACCCTTGGGGCTCAGGCAGTACAGATAGTGATCGTGGGAACCGAAGAATATCTTGCCCTCGGCATCGACTGCCGGAGAAGAAAGGACACGGTCTCCCGTCTTGTATTTCCACTTCTCTTTGCCATTCTTATCTACGGCGTAGAGATATTCGTCACGGGAACCGAAATAAACCGTACCGTCCGACCCTATAGCGGGTGAACAGGTTACCTGATCTCCGACCTTGTATCTCCACTTCAGTGAGCCGTCAAATCCAAGGGCAAGCAGGCATCCTCTTGCTTTACTGGAGGCCACGTAAACCGTCTCGGCCGCCACCGAGACAGCCGGAGAAGATGTAATCCTGCCTCCGCCTTCAGGCGGCGTGTATGTCCATTTTATTTTCCCTTCAGCATTGACGGCGACGACAGCGCTCATCCCATGACCTGCTGACCCAATATAGACAGTCCCATCAGGGCCAAAGGCCGGTGCGGACATATGAAGCTGGCGGTAGTGCTTTCCTTTGTCTTTGACTTTGCATGCCCATTTCAACTTCCCATCAGGACGGATCGCATACATCTGAAAATTCCGGCCGGACCTGTTCTGTCCTACCCCATAATAGATCGCCCCGTCAGGTCCCTGGATGGGCCAGAACCGCCAATGATGCTTCGGGTCTTCGTATTCCCATTTTGATTTTCCTTCCGGACTGAGGGCGCGAAGCCTCGTTGCCCCATGATCGTAACTTTCCGCCACATAGAGCGTTCCATCACGCCCAATGGCCGGGGCGTACGAGCCGGGACTCCAGAGGTGCCTGATAAAAGTCGCCTTGTACCGCCACTTGCGGGTGCCGTCAGGGTTCACCGCGTGAAGGGTCGGAAGCATCACATTATCGCTTATATAGATTGTCCCATCTCCGCCGATTACCGGCGAGGAGTTTAATATCTCTCCATCGGTCTTATACCTCCACAGAGGGCGGCATTTTGATGGGCCGACGTGGGGGCTCCTGCCTGTATGGGCATGGTCCGGCCCCCGGAAACAGGGCCAGGGACTCCTGGCCGTCTTCACCGGTGGGCGAGTCTTTCTTGCCGGGACGGGTTCGGTGGCCTTGTCCAATACCACCTTTACCGTGTGTGCCGGCTTGTTTGGGTCCTTGCGATACCAGTCAGGTCCGGGGTCTATACCCTTAATCTCGCCGAAGCGACCGTCGGGAGCGATAACCTGCACAGTATAGGTGAATTCCTGTTGGTCGTCCTGGCCCCGTATATAGTCAGTCAGCACTAAAGTATTTGCTTTATCGCTCGGTGGGGCTGTGTGTCCGTCTTCGCCTGTGGGAACCGCCGTTTTCAGGTCGTTAACGTCCAGCCACACCTTAATCCACCTGTTATAGGTGAGGTTCCGGCCCACCCAGTCGCGCTTCTCTGCGAGGTTCTCGGCCGGATACTTCACATCGTCCACTTCATTGGTAACCCGCACCCTGCATCCGGACGCAGGCTTACCCTCCTTGTCAACAGCCAGAACATCCAGGTAATACTTAGGCACAACCCACGCCTTGCTGCTCCGGGCCTTCGGCTTCTTGAACTTGCAGTTGAGAAGACTGACTGTGCAACTCATCTGCGTGGTCTCGTAGAAATAAGGCCTCCGCCAGTCGTTGAACCGGTAGCCCTTTTTAGCAGAGATATTATCAAGACGGGAGTTTAGAATTGTTACCCTGTGTAAGTCGTCCCCACCGATGAAGGTGATGTCCAGCGGCTTTTCCTTGCCGCTGATGGTGCAGTCTTCAATCCTGAAATTGACCAGTTCCTTGCGGTTATAGAACCACAATCCCTTTTTGCCCTTTCCTGCCATTCGCTTCTTTGAAGAGTCGTAAGTACGTCCTTTCCAGTAGTTTCCGATATCGACTTCCACCAGATCCACCAGTTTGCACCTCCTGAGAATCATCTCACCCGGACTGTCAATGAAGAGATTCCCGCAGTTGGAAATGGTTGCATCGGTGGCCAGGAATCTGCCTGAGAAACTCATAGCGGGGTATCCGCTCCACTTTTTGTAGTGTTCCCACTTGCAGGCGGAGGTGAAAGCCCAGAGGTAATAGAAATCGTTGCCGGAAGTGACGGTGGCGTTGTTCAGCCGGACAGTGGAGCAGTTCTCTACACGAATCTGATGCTCGCCGTCCTTATTGCAGTGCATCTTGAGGGTCTCGCCGTCAATGACAAGTTCGGCTCCGGGGCTGATGACCAGGTCGGTGTGGCAGGTCGCGGTTTTTGTGGCCGGGTCGTATCGAAAGATTTTCGGGTCGTTTATCGCCTCGGCGATGTCCTTCAGCCTGACGCCGTGCCCGTCTATGATGATACCTTTCCTTTTTTCCTGGTGGTCTTTCTTCCAGGAGCAGTCATCTCTGTACTCGTCGAAGCGTATCGACTTTTTCGGCCAGACCGGTCGGTCATAGACCTGCACGCAGTCAACCCACCTGCCCCAGAATCGCAGTGAGTCAACTTCCTTGAGCGTGTTTTCGTTGGCCAGGCTGTAGAACCACAGCTGCCCGTCGATCCAGACCCAGAACCACCCGTCCTTTGTTCGGACTATCCTCACCTCAGCCCAGTCATCGGTATCGTCGGCCCATGACGAGCAGCATTCTCCCATGGACGATCGTCCCATGCAGTGCACCTTGATAGGGCCGTACTTCGAAGGCAGCGTAAAGTCCCATGCCCCGCTGTTCATTGGTTTGGCGATATAATAATAATAACGAGGGTCCTCGCCGCGAGATATGCGCCACGAAAATGAACCGCGTTTGCCTTTGGGTCCGTACCTGCGCTGCCATATCCAGGTCCCGTAGGCGTTCTTGCAAGGTGTTACTGCCACAGTGCGATGAAGTGAGCAGTAGGAAAGGTCGATTTTCTTTTTCGACTCCCACTTCGGCAGAGGTCTGCCCCAGGGGTCCTTCTGCGACCGGTCGGGACAGAAATAGTCAAACAGGACCGGCGCTTCTGATTTGGTCAGCGTCGAGACCACCCATTCCTGGTGTGCCGCACCGTCCTTGTTGCTCGCTTCAAGATGAATTTCCCAGACGCCTTTTCCATCAGGCACAGTCCAGGCAAAGGTGTCGGCTTTTGCTTCCTGAACGGCCTTGTTGACCTGCCATTCGTATTTTTCCGCCCCTTCTGCCTTTACCTTGAAGGCGATCTTGTCGCCCGCTTTTACCAGGTACATTACGTCCCCGGCGTTATCTTTATTTTGGGGTTTGCCTCCTTCGGAAGAGAATTCTTTTATCACCGGCGGGGCTGCGTGAACGAGACTACCCGTAACCAACCACGTCAATGTAATCAAGCAGGACAAGGTTACCAATCTAACCTTTTTCATTCTTTTGTCTCCCTGTAACTCATTCTGACCGCCGAGGTTTCGATTTTGACGCCGACTCCGTATTCCCATATGCGCCTATATTTGTCCTTCCGCCGTTCGGGACCGGTTCCTGCGAAAAAACAGTCTTCGGGTCGCCGGCGTCGATGCAAGGACTATGCACGGCGTCTTTTACCCATTTCCCGGCCTTCGGGTCCCATCGACCGGCTTTGCTCTTGAGATGAAAATCCGCTTTGGACGGGTCGGCAAATAACGGGGCAACGGAAATATCGCCGGGCCCGGCGATACATCCATTGTAGTTGCCCTTCGTATTGTTCCAGACATCGTTATGGCCAAGAGTGATTTTACCCTTGATGGCGTTGATTCCGTAACCTTTGTTATTCGCGATTATATTGTTGGATACGTTCAGGAAAGAATAGAACTTACTCTTCAATACAATACCGTCGCCGCTGTTGTTGTAGATTACGTTGTTTATTATGTCCGCATTGCTGCCGGGGCTGACATTATAACCTATGTCCGTCATGTATATTCCGAAACCGTTGCAGTCGAATATGCGATTGTTCACGATGAGTATGTTGTTTATTGGTCCCTGGGGTTTCGCCATAATGCCCGCACAAAATTTTCCGTATTGCCTCGCCCCCCTTACAGTGTTATTGATAACTATCGCATCATGTACACTTGCCTCCATGTATATGCCTCTCTGACTTGCATTTACAACCTCATTGTCGCGCACGTTATAAGGCCCTCCAAGGTCCATGCACAAGGCAGCATTCACGCCACAGTTCTCGACGTAGTTACCCACTACGTGTATGTCCCTGTTACCGGTGTCAATGTGCAGACCCCACGTAGTCTGCGGAAAATCCTTGAACGTATTGTTGACCACATAGACGGGGTTGGAGTGATAGAGCGACATGGCGCTGTGATGTCCGATACAATTCCTGACAATTACGTTTTTACTGCGTACTTTCGCGTCGCCGTGCGAGAATGAATTTGTAACGACTATCCTGCCAAGATAAGAGGAATTTTCTATGCCCTCGACGACCAGGTTGTCAACGTTCCAGGCGAGTATCACGCACCCGCCTCGAATGCGCTTGGTAACCGAACCTGTAACCTTGAATCCGCGGAATACAATGTTCTCAACTTTGCCGAACGTGGCCCCGGTATTATCGCCCTTCGGTCTTTCGTTTGGTATTACAAAGACTCTCCGCACGCCGTCGTGTGCTTTTATTTCCGACTTGCGCGTTCCACAGACAACAACGTTGCTTATCTTGATGTAGATAGTCTTCGGCGCGTCGTGCAGGCCGGGGGCGAGTTCCACTATCCCGCCTTCGGGCGGAAGTGAATCTATCGCCTTCTGGATTGACTCACCCGGCTTGACTTTTGTCAGGAAGGTGGAAACTATCCAGTCCTTGCGCGACTCGAAGGGATAGACGTTCAGGTCGATTACTTGTTGAATGAAGCCGCTGAAATCAATTTTCCGCCCCCTTCTACCGACGCGAGGTTTGAATCGGTCCTTCCAGACCGCGAAATCCTTCTGTGCCCATTCTTCTCGCGCCTTGTTCGTCGTCTTGAGACATATCTTCCACATCCCCTTCTTCTCAGGCACAGCCCAGGTGAACGATGCGTCTTTGGCTTTGGCCTGAACCGTTCCATTCACCAGCCAGACGTATTTCTCTGCGCCTTGGGCCTCGCCACGGCGAGTCTCGCCTGCGGCGGACTTGACGGTAAAGGAAATCTTCTCTCCGGGTTTGGCCTGAAATACGGTCTTTGCGTCTCCGGTTCCGGTGTTGGACCAGGAGGTGATTTTGGGAGGTTCAGCCCCTTCAGCCGGTGAACTCAAAGACAGGCAGGAAAGTGCAACTACGATCGCTGTAACCAATCTTGTAGGCATTTTTGTTTCTCCTTTCGCTCTTTCAGTAAGTTACTCGAACTGACCGATTTAACCTGAATATCTGCCGTAAGTTTTGTTTTTATTTTACAAAATGTCGTAGCAACACGTACCACGGGCGTCTCGCCCGTGAATTCTGTGGCTTTTTCCTGCTTTTTCGCACGGGCGAGACGCCCGTGCTACGTATTCGGTCAGTTTGAGTAACGTAGTAGTTCTATGGACTAATCTCGTAAACGTGCACTCCGTATCCTTTGAATACATCGGTGAAGGAATTCGTAACTACCTTCGGCGCCTTCCTGTTCTCAAAGAGAACAGAGAGCCTGAATCCCGGCTTCAACCCTGGCAGCGTGAAAGTCGCCTTGATTTCTTTGGTATTCGGATTAGCGACAAAAATGTGTTTTTTACCGCCGTGTTCCTTCAACAGGTAGTGCAGGCCCGAATCGGCGGGAGTAACGCTTATCTCCTGCTTCGGCGTAGCCGACAAGATGACCGGGGCCAATTGCTTCAGTTCGGCGGTAAGGCCCTTAAACGAGTTCCACAGCGCCGGTTCGGTCTTGCGTTTCATCTGGGGATAAGAGAAATAGCAGAACCCCTTGACCCCGTGAATCAGTGTCATATAGGTCATGCATCGTTCCTGGGCCACGGTTGGAAGGACCCTGCCGTCGCCTTTCCATTCATACGCCTGTATCCACCACCAGACGGGTTTTTTACCCCCGACCGCCTCGGAGGCCTGGTCCATCCAATCGGTGTCCTGGGTCAGCCTTGCCGAGCGGGTCTTGACCGGATATGCACAGGACATCAGAACGTCCGTCATCTTCGCAAGGGCCTGAAAGGTTCGTGGGTTGGCGGCATTTATAATAATAGGTCTGCTGGGGTCGGCCTTCCTTATGATCGCGGCAGCCTTCCGTGCCGGGGCCAGGGCTTTCCGGCTCGGTTCATCCTTCGGATGCCAGCCAAGGACAGCCGGATTGTCCTTATACCTGGAAACCTGCCTGCGTATCTCGTCCCACTCCCGCATGTCGGTCAGGAGACTGAAATCAATAAAAGCGAACATCCCGGCATCATACACATCATCGAGCAGATGCACCGAGTCCTGAACCAACCATACAGTATTGAAGCCTTGTGCTTTAACCGCCTTAACACCGGCCTTGTCTTTGGGATGGGCGATTCCGATGGGAAGGAACGGTTTTGAGTCAAGCAGCAAGGCGTTGCTGGTTTTATCTATCTTTATCTTCGGCCTCTTTCGATAAACGCGGGGTTTTGTGGTCGTAGTCGGTTTAGATGGCGCTTTGCCCGAAGCATAAAGGCTCACATCATCCACCCAAATCCTGTTATTGGGTTTCTTTCCCGGTGCGGGGTTAACATATATCGCCAATACGTCCATATCGGCGGGCATGGAGAAGGTCGCCTCGTGCCTTTGCCATTCCTTGTTCTTATAGATTTTTCCGAACAGCAACTTCCCCTTTCTTCCAATACCCCACCTCATAGGGTATGGAGCGGCGTGGATTCTTACTGAACAGCCATCTTCAACACCGTTCCATTTTGTGTAAAGGGAGAACTTATACTGCCTGCCCTTATCCAGGTTGAATACCCACTTGGTACCCCACGGAGTGCCCTCGTCGGGATCGGAGATAATGCACATGCAGGCATTGCCCGAACGGAACGTGCTTTTATCCACGAACATATTATTCGGCCTGCACTGAAGTCTGTACCAGCCTCGCGGAAGACTGGCGTCATACTCGTCGGGCCTCTCAAACCCGGGATTCCCGATCAGGTTCGGTTGGGTTGCACAAGCCGACACGGAAATCAGGACAACCACCAGGAACGTCAAATATACCGACGTCGTTTTCATTTCCTGCTCCCTTCGTTCTTACCGTTACTTTCCATCTTACCCTTTTCATCGCTTATAGGCTGTCCGACCAGGTCTGTCAACAATCAGGGAAATAGTAAATAAATAGGGGAAATGATTTACGAAACGCGGCGGGTTGTTGAGCAAACAACCCGCCGCGCACAAAATTTACGCCCCCCACCCTCGTTGTTTCACCTCCGTAACCTGATCCGCCGTTTATGCAGCCACGGCTACGGGCGCTTCGTAAGCAGCCAGACCCAGAGCGGAAGGATCAAACTCCAGACCCGCACGGTACCCCTCCTCGATCTTTCGACAACGAACTACCGTGGCGTTCAGATTCCTTCGCTTATCATCAGGATGTAACGGAACAGATAAGACAATCCGCTGACCGGGATACAACCACCGTTCACTTACCACACCCATCCCGCCGCGAGAAATATCGACCATATGAAGGGTGTTTCGGACGTCTCCACCGTCAGGGTCAAGCCGAACCCCGTGAAGCATCATCTGAAGATGCGTACGAGGATAACGACGACGCTCCGGAGGACTATAGCATAAACTATTCATAGCACATGCTCCAAAAGTAACCCAAGTCCTTCCGATGTATCGACTGGTAAAATAGGCGACTTAAGCAATCTGCGTAAAATATTACGATTGAAACAATAGCAGGGATACAGGGGATGCAGGGGATGAAAAAAGAATATTGAATATTGAACAGAGAATTTTGAATAACGAAGTAAAAAAAACATTCCTCAAAGCTAACTCGTTTCTTTTACTTCAGAATTCGACATTCCGTGTTCATTATTCAATATTCATTTTTTCTGTTTATCCCCTGCATCCCCTATATCCCTGCTAATTTTTTTTTCGCGGGTTGTCAGAATGAAAAGGTGTGGTATAATAGATGTTGACGGAAAGGTTTTATGCGATGCCGATAAGACAACAAAAACAACGAGTCTCGCAGCTGCGGCTGTTACTGTTCAGCAGGCCTGTGCATCCGGAACTGTTCGAGATATATCACGACCACCGTATCGTCAAAGACGGATACGAGGCCCAGATTTGGATTACAGGCGTAAGCCACTTGACGGCATTCCATCGCGGTAAAGCGACAGTAACGGAAATAATTGCCGATACCTCGGCGATGATGCCGAGACACGGGAAACTGGCGTCGCTACGACTCCGGGGCGAAAAAGACCACGAAGTCGATGCCGGTCCGATACGACACATGATGAGTTTCCAGGTCGAGACGATGAGCCAGCGACTCTACGAGCGCGTCCATGCCGACCTGGTCGAACAGGCCGACCGGGGCGGATTGTTCCTGTCGTTCCCGGAGTGGGTTCCGGCCGATACGCTGGAACCATTCACCTACATCGACTACGACGCCAAGCCCGGACATCTGCACGTATTCGCCTACCATGCATTCCCCGATGAGTTGACACTCATAAAAACTCAGTCTATATTCGAGCTGATCTAGGAACCACGAATTGCACGAATAAAAGACGAATTACACAAATTTCAGAAAAAGAAAAAACAGTTCGTGTAATTCGTAAAATTTGTGGTATTCTACGGGATTCGTGTAATTCGTGAAAATTCGTGGTATTTTGTAGAATTCGTGTAATTCGTCTTTTATTCGTGTAATTCGTGTTAAGAGATTAGTGGAATAGAAATGGGACATAAACGAAGCAACGGAAAACTCGGGTGGCGTAACAAGAAGGCCAATCACGGTATCAAACCTCACAAGGGTCTTGAAAAGAGCCGCTTTAACCGCCAATTCCGCAAGAAACGCAACCTCCCGGTGTAAGCAAAAATACCCAGAGATGAGCGATACGTAGTATCCCTTTGGGAAGCGAATCTCCGGGAATGCACATCAAACCCAAAGTTCTTGACGACTCGGCATCCGGGTATCTACAATCATGGTGAGGTAAGTCATGAAATTAATCGTAACTCTTGAGCGCGACGAGAGCGGCATGATCGTTGCGGAGTGCCCTTCCATCCCGGGATGTGTTTCTCAGGGTGCTACTGAAGACGAAGCCATTGCCAACGTCCGCGAGGCAATCCTGGCCTGCCTCGAAACCCGCGCCGCCAACGGTATGCCATTAACTGTGGCGATACGCGAAGTCGAGGTCGTGGTGTAATGCCCAAATTGCCCGTGGTTTCCGGCGCTGAGGCTGTAAAGGTTTTCGAACGGGCCGGCTGGCACAAAAACCGCCAACGAGGCAGCCATGTCGTTATGCTCAAGCCGGGCCATATTGCCAGCCTCTCCGTTCCCCAGCACCGCGAACTTGCTCCCGGCACATTACGCTCGCTCATCAGAGCCTCCGGAATGACAGTCGGGGAATTCATCGACCTCCGGTAACAAGGGATGCCATAGGTCGCAGTGGCTTGCCGGACTATAAGGTTTTCATTGTCGTGACGAAGAAAATGAAACCGATTCGAAGCGCACCTAAGGCGATTATTGTTGAGGATGGGCGTCTGCTGGCGTTGAAGATGCAGGACGCCGAGGGCGTCTGGTACATGCTTCCCGGCGGCGGCCAGCAGGTGGGCGAAACGCTCGACGAGGCGCTGAAACGCGAATGCCGCGAAGAACTGGGCGTCGATGTCGAAGTAGGCAAATTGCGATTCGTCCGCGATTACATCGGTAAAAACCACGAATTCGCCGACGAAGACGGCGACGCTCACCAGGTTGAGTGCATGTTCGAATGTCGCATTATCGACCCCGCAGGCCTCGGCAACGGCGCCAAGCCGGACCCGGGCCAGGTCGGCGTAGAATGGTTGCCGGCTGAAACGTTAGAAGAGTATCGCCTGTATCCCAAGGCCTTGCGCCCGCTGATAAAACGCATGGACACCGAGCCGCTGTCGGTCTATATGGGTGATGTGAATTGAGACCCTATCTTCTGCGGTACACGTCGCAATGGTGGGCGATCTTCAAGACCGGCGCGACAATAACGCTACACGAGAAGAGGATATCAGGATTCCAGGAGTTGGCGGATCGCTTCACGAAGGACGGGCAGATGGTTCTCAATGATGTTCCAGACTTCGTTGAGATCGACGCCCATATAATCGTGGATCAGGACATCTCGAAATCCCGCCACGTCACGCCAGACAATCTCAGGCCGCTTTTGCTTCGTGGCTTCGCTGATTCGTTTGGTCGCTTCGCCGATGATCTCGAAGTTGCGGATGATCGCATCCTGCGCCATTGGATTCTGCATGAACTCATCCCGCCCGCCGGCGCTATAGGCGTCCACCTTCTCGATGGCCTCTGCGATATGTGTCAGATATACATGGTCGTCTTTCACAGGGGCGCCACCTCCCGGAGAATACGGTCCCGAAGGGTATGATGCAGTGCATTCTCGTTAACGACGTCAACCTTGCGTCCCAGCAGGTCTTCCAGGTCATGGATCATCCCGATGCGGTCCAGCAGGGAGCGGTCCTGCTCCATTCGCACCAGAAGGTCCAGGTCGCTTTGCTCCGTCGCATCGCCGCGTACGAACGAGCCAAAGACGCGAACATCCCGTGCGCCGTGCCGCGCGGCAATGTGGAGAATCGCGTCGCGCTTCTTGCGAATGCCGTCCAGCGAGACCATAACCTGTTCCTTTTTCAGAGGGATATTCCGCCCTCGTTCCTTGCGGGCCTTGCGGGCGTCGGCGAGGTCAATCTCATCTTCCAGACGCTGGAGGGCCTCCAAGTCGTCCACCGGCACAACGGCAAAGGCCGGTTTGCCGTTCCGGCTGACAACAACCCGCTCGCCGCGATGCTGAACCCTGCCGGTAATATCCGACAACTCCCTGCGAAATTCCCGTAGTGCGCACGAATCCATTATTCAATCCCCTGTTCCCGGTCAACAAAAGTTCAACTGTTTTCACTGTTTAATAAGTTACAACAGTTTATCGGACATGTCAAGTGAAAAATTCGTTAAAAAAGAATGGTGCGGGGCATAAAAATCCTGAAATGATTCACATCTTTTCCATCGCATCCTTCACTTCGCGTGAGAGTCTTACCGCGCACCAGCGTTTCCCGCACATTGCGCAGTAGTCTTCGTCCGCGGGTAAGTCTCTGTGGTGTATGTCCTTTGCGGCCTCGCCGTCAAACGCCAGTTCAAACTGTTTCGCCCAGTCGAGTTCTGCCCGCGCGTCGGAGATGGCGTCGTCGCGGTCCCGCGCGCCGGCTCTGCCGTGGGCAATATCGGCGGCGTGTGCGGCTATCCTGTAAGCGATGCAGCCGGTGCGGACGTCCTCCGGCGTCGGGAGCGTAAGATGTTCTGCCGGCGTTACATAGCACAAAAACGACGCGCCGTAATAAGCCGCCATAGTTGCGCCTATCGCAGAAGTAATGTGATCGTAGCCGGGGAAAATGTCGGTAACTATGGGGCCTAGAACGTAGAACGGCGCGCCGTCGCAGAGTTGCTCCTGGCGCTTCATGTTCATTTCTATCTGGTCGAGCGGAATGTGTCCGGGTCCTTCGACCATGCACTGCACGCCGGACGCCCGCGCCCGGGCCACCAGTTCGCCAAGCGTCGCCAGTTCGGCGAATTGGGCGTCGTCCGAAGCATCGGCAAGGCAGCCGGGACGCAGGCCGTCGCCCAGTGAATACGTTACGTCATACTCGCGGCAGATGGCGGAAATTTCGTCGAACATCTCGTAGAGCGGGTTCTGACGGTTGTGGTGCAACATCCACTTTCCCAGCAGACTCCCGCCGCGAGAAACGATGCCCATCTTCCGAGGCTTGACCAAATCCAGATGCTCACGCAGCAGGCCGGCGTGGATCGTAAAGAAATCGACGCCCTGGGAAGCCTGTTTTTCAATCGTCGCCAGCATCTGCTCATACGTCAGGTCTTCGATGTCTCTTCCGGCGATCATCGAATATATCGGGACCGTACCGATCGGGACGGCGGCATTGGAGATCAGATGCGTGCGGATTTCGTCCAGGTCCCCGCCGGTGGAGAGGTCCATGACGGCGTCGGCTCCGTATCGGACAGCCCACTGCAACTTCGTCAATTCCAACTCCTGGCAGGAACTGTCAGGCGAGGCTCCAATATTGGCGTTAATCTTAACGGTCGCCGCCCTGCCGATACCGATCGGGTCGAGTTTGACGCCCGTTTCGGCGTTACCTGTAAGATGCAGTCGATTGGCGGGGATAACAAGTCGGCCTGCGGCGACCTCGGCGCGGACTTCTTCGGCATCAAGCCGCTCGCGCCGGGCGACTCGTTCGATTTCCGGCGTGATTTTACCGGCAACAGCCTGTTGGTATTGCGTTGTCATTTTGGGACTCTATTCTCTTTCCGGCGGCGCAAAAGTAAAGCCGCTTCAGGTCGATGAAGCGGCCGGTGAGTATCCTGCTTTACTTAAACACGCGCCGACTCGCTTCCCTACGCAGTTCACGCTCGCCTGGGCGGGCATTTACCGGTCAGGTTCAAAGGGTCATTCTCAGTCCGTAAGGACGCCCCTAGCAAACCTCATTTTTATAAACAACAACAAATCTCACCGCAGAGATCGCAGAGAACGCAGAGAACAAATAAAAAAACTTTTTTGTTTCTTTTCTCTGCGGTCTCTGCGTGCTCCCCTTGGGACGGCGAACAGCCGCCTGCGGTGAAATTCTTCTTTTGTATACTCTTACTTTACCATTCCACTTTCCGGTATTCCACTTCCAGCACCGGCGTATCTCCGATAAGCACATTCTTGCCTATCTTCCTGACCGAAATTCGCACAGGAAACACCATACCGTTGGGAAACATTTTCCATGAATAGACTGTTACGGTCCCGTCGCCGCCGGCTTCATCCGCCCCAGCCGTTATCATCTTCAGCGCGTGCGTCTGGGCGTCGAAGTAATACGCCTTCACTCCGGCTGATCCACCGGTAACGCTTACGCGGATCAGGTCCTGGCCGTTAATCCGTACTCGCTCTGTAGCAGCGATTTTCTCCTCGCCGACGCAGAGATTCATCGGGCCTCGAACGCGGTGCAGAATAGTCTGCAATGATTCAACCAAATCTTCTCTTCTTTCAGACGATTCTGCGAAACCCTTCGACTTGAATTGAGAATCTCCATCCCCGTCAACCGCCGCTGTCCAACTTCCCTCTGCCGTTCGCGCCGAAGCCAGAATTACGTCCTTTTCCAGTTTGATAACCTGGTGCTGCTCGTTAATCATCGCCTTTCCGGTATCGTCGTAAATGCTGACAACGGCAACCGCTTCGATGGAACCGACCGACCGCCACCTGCCGATACCGCCCATCGCGTCGATGCTACCGGCAACCACGTCGCGGGCCGGGCCTAATTTATACCTCGCATACGGATCGGCACAGCCTGATACCACCAGAGAACCCAAAGCCGCTAACATAATAATTTTCTTCATTTTCGCCTGCTCCTGCATATCGCAATTACCGTCGCATCATCCCCGACAGGATTCGAACCTGTAACCTTCGGCTCCGGAGGCCGACGCTCTATCCAATTGAGCCACGGGGACCCGATTGCAGTATCGATTTTCGCATCAGTCCAACGACAAGTCAATAGCGCTGCGACAGGCTTCTAAGCGGAGCGTTGCCTTCCAATGCCCAGCATCTGCCCGGCAAGTTCGGGCTGCTGATCAAGAAGTCGCAAAAAACGAAGCGCACAACCGGAGGGGCTGGAACGACCTTGCTCCCATGCGTGAACCGTTTGAGGAGCAGCGTTTATCAGTTTGGCAAATACACCCTGACTCATGTGCAGTTTCTTCTTTCGCAAAGCGGTAATCTGCTTCGGCGTCATCGGTCGGGGCGGATCAGGCAGTCTGACCGTGCGAGTCTCCAGGGTAATCTCTCCATGCGAGTGAGAAATCGCCTGTTCCAAACCGGACTTGAGATTTTCAAAAGCCGTTTTCCCTGACATCATTTACTCCCGTGTATTTTGTCCAGTTGTCGCTTGAGTTGTTTGATTATCTTCAACTCGGACTGATTGAAATCCGCTCGTTGCCTCTTACCCAATGCCGAAAGAAGGTAAGTTACACCGGCATCGGGATAATCCGCAAAAAGAACACGAACGCCGCCTCGCTTACCACGACCGGCAGCGCCACAGCGTATCTTTTTTATCCCTCCGCTACCCGGCACTATCGCTCCGTAACCTTGCATTACCTGTTTTTCCATCTCACGAACTTGTTCATCCGATACGCCATTGGCCTCAAACACCTGCCTGACCTGACCGCTCTCGACGAATTCACGCTTCATTGTCCAATTCCCGCTATACTAATTATTAGTATAGCGCACATTCAGGGCACAAGCAAGTAGTAATATAAAAAGTCTGGAAAATATCCCCGTCATACCGCCGGTTGGAATAGTCGGTCCTGACCGGCGTTTTTGTTATCCGAGTTTCGTCGCGACATTTCAACGGTTTTGTCGATTGAGGCGTTGACGCCGACAATTAAATCGCTTACAGTCAGCCCGCTGTAAGGGGTCATGTGAATCCCTTTGTAAATTGGTGAAGATAGAACTGGAACTGATATTCAAATGACTGAAGAAACCAAAAACGCACCGGAACAGGATACGCCCACAGACGACAGCGTCGCTGTGGACAATAACACCGAAGCCGTCGAGTCCGAAGAGGCCAAACTGCCCGATAACACGGTAACGACCGAAGACGTCGGAACACTGAAGAAGAAGGTTACCATCCAGGTTCCGCGGAAGACAATCGACGCGAAATTCGACGAGATGTTCGGCGAACTCAACAGAACGGCCCAGGTACCGGGCTTCCGCATCGGGCACGCCCCGCGACGACTCATCGAAAAACGCTTCGGTAAAGACGTAGCCGACGACGTCCGAAACGCCATCGTCGGCGAGGCCGTCGGCGACGCGCTGGAAAATGCCGATTTCAAAACCATCGGCGAACCGGAAATCAAACTCGACGAGATAAAACTTCCCGAAAAAGACGATATGACCTTCGACTTCGAAGTGGAAGTCGTGCCGGAATTCGACCTGCCGGAATACAAAGGAATCGAAATCAAACGCCCCGCCATCGAAATTACCGATGAGCACGTCGAAAAATTCCTGACCAATTACCAGCAGCGATATGGGCGGCTTAAACCAACCGATACGCCCGCTGAAAACGGCGACCTGATTATCGCCGACGTGAAAGTTACCGGCGATGGTATCGACCAGGACCTCCCTGACGCTGAACTACGCGTAGCCCCCGCCCAGATCGAAGGCATCATCGTCGAAGACCTCGCCAAGGCGCTCGCCGGTAAAAAGATCGGCGACTCCCCGTCCGTGAAGACCACCGTCCCAGCCGCACATCCGAACGAGGACTGGCGCGAAAAGGAAGTTACCATCACGTTCGACATCAAAGAAATCAAGCGTCTGGAACTTCCGGAACTGAACGAGGAATTCGCCAAACAGGAAGGGTTCAACTCATTGGATGAAATGCGCGAGGCATTCCGCGAGAGATTCCAGGCCCGTGCCCCGTTCGAGCAGCAGCGGGCGATGCAGGATCAGGTTCGAGGCTTCCTGATGGAAAACGCCAGTTTCGACCTGCCCGAAGGACTCTCGCAACGTTACGCCAACCAACTGCTGACGAGGCGGTCCGTGGAGTTGATGAACTCCGGCGTACCGAAGGACCAAATCGCCCAAAACCTCCAGGAACTCCAGGCCGCCGCTACTGAACAGGCTACCGGTGAACTGAAACTCTCGTTCATTCTGGGAAAACTGGCTGAAGCCGAGGAAATCGAGGTGGACGAAGGCGAAATCAACGCCCGAGTCGCCCAGGTCGCCGCACAGTATGGCCGACGACCCGAACGCCTCCGACACGAAATGGAAAGCGAAGGGAAACTCGACCATCTCGTTACCGCGATAATAGAAGAAAAGGCCATCGCGAAGGTGCTGGAACAAGCCAATATCGTCGATACCGAACCGGAAAAAGATAAAGAGAAAACCGACAAGGACAAGAAAAAGAAATAGATAGCAGGATTACAGGGATTTTCTTTTATTTTTGTCCTGTAATCTTAAAATCCCTACTTGCCACGCCGTAGCTTTGGCGAAGGCGGGTAATCCCGCTATTCTTCTTCAGAATCAGAGGAATCAAAGAACATGGCATACACCGAATACGCCCGCCAGCGTGAGATGACGCTGGAAGAGCGTCTCGCCGAAGAGCGAATCGTCTTTCTCTGGGGTGAGATATCCCCGCCCGTCGCAGGCGCGCTGATAATGAGGCTGCTGGAACTGCACTCGAAGGCACAGAACCGCGACATCCACCTGTACATCAATTCGCCCGGTGGGTCCGTCGATGATACGCTGGCGATCTACGATACGATGCAATTCCTCGAATGCGACGTAGCCACATACTGCGTCGGTCAGGCAGCCAGCGGCGCAGCCATCATTCTCGCATCAGGCACAAAAGGGAAACGCTTCGCCCTTCCCCACTCGAAGATAATGATCCACCAGCCATGGGGCGGCGTTACAGGACAGGCGTCCGACATACAGATTCAGGCGGAGGAAATCCTCAAGGCCAAGCGGATGCTCAATGAAATCCTGGCCCAACACACCGAAAAAACCGTTGAGCAGATCGAAAGCGAAACCGAACGCGACCGATACCTCACGCCAACGGAAGCAAAAGATTACGGAATTGTGGACGAGATCGTAACGGCCACCACACAAACCACAAAAAAGAAGAAAAAATAATCAGGTGTAACGATGGAAAACCAACATCTCGTACCGATTGTAGTTGAAAAGACAGGCAGGGGAGAGCGGAGTTACGATATCTACTCCCGTCTGCTGCGGGACCGTATCGTATTCATCGGCGGGCAGATTGACGACGACCTCGCCAATCTCGTCGTCGCGCAACTGCTGTTCCTCTCAAACGAGGACCCGAAGTCCGACATCAGCATCTACGTCAACTCGCCCGGCGGGAGCATATCGGCAGGCCTGGCGATTTACGACACCATGCAGTTCGTCAGATGCGACGTCTCGACCGTCTGCGTAGGAATGGCCGCCTCGATGGGCGCGCTGCTGATGGCTGCGGGAACCAGCGGGAAACGGGCCATCCTGCCCAACAGCCGAGTCCTTATCCATCAACCACTCATTCGCGGCGTCCTTACAGGACCGGCCACCGAACTGGACATCGAGGCACGCGAAATCATCCGGCTGCGAAAACGCCTCTACGAAGTCATGTCCAAGCACACAGAACAACCCGTCGAGCAGATCGAACGCGATTGCGACCGGAACAAGTGGCTCAACGCCGAAGAGGCGGTCAAATATGGCTGCGCCGACAGAATACTCCAACACATGCCACAAGCGGCATCAGAGAAAAAAGAAAAATGAGACGCACGTCTTCCAGGACGAAGTTACCGGCAACGATATGTCTTTGTCTCGTCGGCGCTCTTACCGCAGGCTGTGCTCTACCATCGCAAACCGAAGACCCCGTTACCCTGCTCCGCCATTCCCGGCGGGAAAACGAGAAACTCAAAACCAGCCTCCATGATATGCAAATGGAACTGCTGGCCCGGCAGAAGCAAATCCAGACCCTTCAGGGCCTCGGCGAGAAGCGGCTGGAGTTGCTGTTCTGCGTTACCGATATAAAACTCGGTAAATACACTGCCGGCGTGGACCTCGACGATAAGCCGGGCCACGACGGCGTCCGGGTCTATCTGACGCCGATCGACGCCGACGGACACGCAATCAAAGCCGCCGGTGCGGTGAAAATCCAACTGTTCGACCTCGCAGCCAAGGCCGGCGAAAACCTCGTATCCGCCTGCGCTTTCCCCGTCGATAAAATCGCCGAGCGATGGTCTGCCGGCTTTATGACATACCACTACCGTTTCAATTGCCGCTGGAAAACCCCGCCCAAACACGACGAAATAACCGTCCGCGTCGAATTCACCGACTACCTCACCGGAAAAACCTTCACAACCCAAAAAGTCTGCAAAGTAAAACTGCCGATTCCGACACCAGCCACTGCTCCAGCCACTCAGCCCGGAGGCTGATCCATGAAGAAGACATTTGACGCAGTTAAGTTCCAACGCAAAGCTCGCGAGGAGATCAGTGCGCAGTATAATGCCGACCCTAAGGCCTTTTTGGATAAGTTGAAGAAGCAATTCGGCCATCTGCGAAAAGAGAAGACCAATACCCATACCCGCGCGCTATAAGGCTATTGCAATTCAATGGGGCATCAAAAGAAAACAATTGCGACTTCAGTGGACATAAAAAGATTCCTGAATCTTATACCTGCGGTCAAAGACTCTCCTGATCGCCTCGTGTGGCTGTCTTATGACCTGGAGGCGGACACGCTTTACGTGAACTTTAAAAAGCCGAGTTTCGCCACCGACAGCGATTTGACCGATGATGATGTAATTGTCCGATACGAAGGAGACGCCATCATCGGCCTGACTATATTGCACGCCAGTAAGAGGTAAGCCTTGCCGTGGCCGCAAACACCGCGACCACGCCACCGGCCACGGGAGGTGGTAGGTTATGAAGACAAAAACGTTTGATTGCGTTGCCATGAAAAGACGCGGCGCAGAGAGAATCTACGAGAAGACCAAGGGGATGACGCTTTCTGAACAAGTGGCGTTCTGGAAGGAACGGTCGGACGATCTCAGAAAAGCCCAACGCGAAAAGACAAAAACGCACAGGAAATAACTCTGTTCCATCCCGCCACCATGATGCCCCGTTATTCAAACAGGATCGTTTTCACGCACGCGATCAGGCTCCATATTATTATCCCACACGCCACAACGACTAATATCGGCCCCCATTGGCCTCGAATGGCACCGACAATCTGAAATACCGCAATTTCGCCTCCAGCAAGTATTATTATCACCGGCAGCAAGATCGTTCCCTCGCTCAGGCCGCAATCTTCGACGAGTTTCCGCCCGACGGTGTAACCGATCGGATACCCCACCGCAGCAGTAATCAGAAACAGCACAGCCAGTATCGCCCAATGCAATGGAAAGAATTCGCCGATAGGCCAGGCGAAATACATCACCACACTGGCAACGCCGGCTCCCGCCGCAGTGCGATAGCCAGCCTTGCCCAGGGCAATCATCCATCCACGCGCAGGCGTCCAGTCATTCGGGTCCATAATTCACTCCTTCCACAAGGAAGACTGAGACGCGTCAGCAGGCGAACGAAGCCCCACACGCCTTTGCGGTCGCAACGCTTCGGGATTCTCGGCGATTTCGGTCCCGGTTCGCAGGCCTGCGAGGGTGTCGGCGATGCGTTTTGTGGATTCGGATACGTATTTTTTCGAAATGTCGATGCCGAGATATTTTCGGCCTAGTGTAGCGGCTACCGTGCATGTCGTGCCCGAGCCGCTGAACGGGTCCAGAACCAAGTCGCTCTCGTTACTCGATACGCTGATTATGCGTTCCAGAACTTTCTCCGGCATCTGGCATGGATGCCACCTGACACGCTCTTTAAAAGTCCCGCAAACACGCGAAAAACTCCACACGTCGTCGGGAACCTTGCCCTTGGGGTTGGCCCGCTTATCGGCGTAGGTGGTCTGGCGGGCGGATGGGACGCGGACAGCCATGTCGTTGAAGGTGAACTGCTTCGGGTCCTTGACCCAGTAAAATAAGTGTGCGTGGCTTCGGGCGAATTTGCGTTTAGTGGCCTGGCCGAAGGTGTAATGCCAGATAATCCAGTTCCGCAGGTGCAGGCCAAGGCTGTTGCCTATGATGCGGACCTCGGCGGCATATTCATCCCCGATGGCGATCCAGAAAGAACCCGTCGGCTTGAGGGCTTTTTCGACGCAGGCCTGCATCCAGTCATGCGTCCACTGGTAATACTCGTCGTACTCTTTGCGGTCTTTGTAAATGTCGTACTTATAGCCGATGTTGAACGGCGGGTCGGCGAAGATGAGATCGGCAATCGGCTCGTCCAAATCCGACAGGATTTTGATGCAATCGCCTGCGATTATTCGGTTGGGTGTAATTTTCTTCATGGGCCGCAGAGACACAGAGGACGCAGAGAGACAGAGAGTAAAAAAAGAAAAAGATATCGTTTTTTTTCTCTGTGCTCTCTGCGCCTCTGTGGCAAATTCCTGTATTACTGTACCTATCCGAGTCGCGTTCCGAAGATGGCCATAGCCGCTACGTACGCGATATAAATCGCCACCAGCGGGACACCCTGCCAGCGGCGGAACGTCTTTCCGCCGGCGAAAATATACATCCGAAGTATAATCAGCACCAGCATCATCACCGGCAGGAGGAAAATGAAGAATACCGGTTCGACCTTCAGCGGAACAGCCGTCGCCGACGCGCCGATTACGAACAGTACGTTGAGGATGTCGGCCCCGATGACGTTCCCGACCAGCAAATCCGGGTGCTTTTTGATGATAGCAGCAATGGCTGTGGCCAGTTCAGGCAGTGATGTTCCGAAGGCGACCACCGTCGCGGCAATGACGGATTCGGGGACGCCGGACCGCCGGCACAACACCTTTACCGACCCGACCAGCACCTCAGACCCTGCCACCACCAACGCCAGACCAACCAGCATTATCAGCAGATTTCCCACGACCCTGGCGGAATGATGATTGGCTTTCATTTCAGCGCCGGCCTCGACGGAAATCATTTCAGGATGCTTACGCGCCCAGCGGACGGAAATGTACAAATATCCCGCAAGCAACAGCAGGAAGCCGACGCCGATGACTCGCGGAATCACAACATTGTCAATCGAGCCGCTCATAGCCCAGAGGATCAAAGCGGTGGCTGTCAGCAGCGCCCCTGCTCCGAGTTGCAACCAGCCGTGACGGTTCAGGACGAATCGGTCCTTAGGCAGTCGCGTCAGGCAGCAGCACAGTCCGAAGACCAGGGCCGTATCGCAGATAATCGACCCGACGCCGTTGCCCAGCGCCAGTCCGCCGTCGCCCTGAAAGGCGGCGTTGACCGAGACGGCTGCCTCCGGCGAGGTCGTCCCCAAACTCACAATCGTCGCGCCGATGAGGACCTTGCTCATTCCCATCGCAGCGGCGAGTTTGGCGGCAGCGCCGACGAGCCGATCCGCTCCGAAAACCAGCAACCCCACACCCAACACACCGAGCAGCCACAATATCAGGTCGCCACGGGCCTGGAAGAACACCTCCGGTATTATTTCGGCGAGCATCATTGACGGATGATTATTCCGGTTTGACGGACCAAAGGCAAGGAAAGACTAGCAGGGATGCAGGGGATATGATTTTTTCTTTCTTCAATTAAATTTTTATCCCCTGCATCCCTGCTAATGTTTCGTTTCGCAGCACGGAGCAAAATTTCTTGACTGTTCGCCCTGTTCGGTTATCATTCTCTTGAGTTCGCGGGCGTAGCTCAGTGGTAGAGCGCCACGTTGCCAACGTGGCTGTCGTGAGTTCGAATCTCATCGCCCGCTGTGTTAGTAGCCAGTAGTCAGTAGCCTGTAGCCGGGAATGCGTAGCATTGCTACGTGAAAACTGACTACTGACTACTGACTACCGACTACCGGCTACTACGTTATGAACATCAGAAGCGTCTTATCTGTTTTCGCGTTGACCCTTTCATCCGTTCTGATTGGCGGGTGCGAGATGATCTTTTCCAAACCCGGAGCGCAACCTCCTGCCGCTGAAGTCGTTCCCGAACCAATCAACACGCTGCTACCGACGCAGATTCGTATTCATCCGTTCACCGGAATGAGGGTCCTCTCTGAAAAAGGCAACATCAAGGGCATAGACGTCCGCATCGAGGCCATTGACGCCTTCGGCGACACGAACAAGGCCTTCGGGCAGTTCCGCTTCGAGTTGTATCAATTCAAGCCCAACAGCCCCGACCCCAAGGGCGCCCGTCTGGCCGTCTGGAATGAGAACGTGGAAGACTTCGAGAGCAACCGCCGGCACTGGAGCAGTATCGCACGAACATACCAGTTCAAACTCGCCTGGAACCACCCGATACCCGTCGGGCAGAAATTCGTCCTGGTAACAGTCTTCCAGAGCCGATTCACCGAAAGACTCTTCGCCGAGCGAATGTTCGTGTCAGAACGGTAACAATTGCCAATTGCCGATTTTCAACCTGTCCCTTTGGGATTGCCAATTGAGAGAAACCTCGTCGCCTCTTTCTGTTTAATTTGTTCAATTGGCAATTGAAAATTGGAAATCAGTTAGAGCGTTCGATAGTCTCCATGACAATCTCGTGCACCTCATCCGGCTTGGCGACGACGTTCCAGACAACGGCCGGCGTGTTTTGCGAATCTGTCATGCAGTAGATGCTTGCGACTCCGACGAGTCGTTCTGCCACGCTCGCCGCCGGCACTGCCCGGCTTACGTCGGAAATCGCAGCGGCGGTTACACGGACGTGAATAAGCCCGCGAACAGTTACGATTCGACGATTCGTCAGGACATAAGTCCTCCCCATCCACTGCCAGCACGCAACTGTTACGCGTCCCAACGCCCCAGCGGCGCAAATGCACCCGATAGTCTCAACGGGCGTCCCGCTACGATAGATGTCCGCGATAAATGCGATGGCCCCGACAATAATCGCAGTAACCAGCCACGGCAGCGATGCCAGCAGAACGAACCACCCGCTCGGCTTGATTGCAAGAATGATAATCTCACCGCCGCTCAACAGGTCGGCAGGAACGAGCAGGGCTGCAATGTCCGCTCGTTGCGATGTCGGTTCGGCAGAAGGTGTCATAGCAATAACTCTCGGCCACCAATGCCCAATGCCTAATACTACAACGAAACTTTACTTCTCACTGGTGGCGGTAACTGCTTGTTTTGTAATCAGTAATTGGTAATTAGTAATTGGTAATTGGTCAAAAAATGTTCTGATGCCCAGTTACGAATTACGAATTACTAATTACTGATTACTCATACGCGAAACGGTTTATCTGCGACGACCGAAGTTTCGTAGCAATACTAATGCCCAATGTCGCCGGATATGCTAACCTCTCACAACGAACGTTGCAACATAACGAAAGCCGACTGGCGAACAGATTTTACAGGAGATACAATAGTTTCAGGATCAGGGATACTCTAATGCACATAGTTCAATGCCCACATTGTCGGAGTAACTTCAAGATTCCGGGGCCCGTAACGGACGCACGGATGAAGTGCAGCCGGTGCGGCTCGACCTTCGTCGGAACCAGTACGGAAAAAGCCGACGCGCCCGTCCCCCCTGTCCCGAGCAACGTCGAGGGCCCTGTCCCGAGCAACGTCGAAGGGCCTGCACCGAAACCACACCAGGCTGAACACGCGACAGCGCCGGGGCGCACACGACGGAAAACTTCCACAAAATCCATAATCCTGTTAATCGTCGGCATCTTCGGGGTGCTCGGTATTGCCGTCATGCTTGCTATGGCGTATTACAGGCAGACCCATCCGATCTCTATCGAGCGTGACGCAAAAACGGGTAAAGTTATCGAGCGGGGAAGGGTTACGCAGGCAGAGGCGGAACGCAGGATAAAAAAACTTCGCACTTCGGCCGGCGACGAACGTGCCACACCGGGGACGAATGAGGGAGACAACCATCCCGACTCGCCGACGCAGGCAACTGAAGGCGACCCGAAACTCAAGGTCAATTGGAAAATCGTCAGGACCGGAGCCATCGAAACGACATATGTCTGCGGCAGCGTGCTTAATACATACGCCGCCCCGCAAAAACAGGTTACAGTTACCGCCTATATCAACGGCGTGCGCGGGCCCGGTAAAACCTACCGGTTCGTCCCGTCGGAAAAGGCGATCCGTTACAGCATTTGCCTGCGGGGACTACGCGCCACCGAAGATAACGTCAAGGTAGCGGCTACGGGTGAACCGGCGGATAGAGATACGATTGTCCTGTCCATCGAATCCGACCAGATGAACTACAGCGAACAGAATGATAAAGCCGTCCGGACCGGAACCGTGCGCAACCGCTCGTCGGTACCGATAAAAGACGTCAAAATCTATTGTGATTTCTTCGATAGCGACGGTGTTCAGGGAAACGAGCAGGACGTGATCGGAAAACTGGTCTCGGTCAGGACGATCGGCGCTGGAAAAACAGCCCCCTTCCGCGTGGAATTTGACGCACTCGGCGCAACCGATTTATACAATACCGTCGTCGCCCGTGCGGTCGGGCTAAAATACTGATAAATAGCGATCAGCAATCAGCGATCAGCAATCAGTAAAAAACTGAATGCTGATTGCTTTTTAGAAAGAAACGGAATGATTCCAATCGGAACTGACAGGCGGCTCAAGCATAGGCCTTGGATTAATTACGCACTTGTGGCTGCCAACATATTCGTTTTTATCGTCCTCCAGCAGACGCGGTCGGACACGCCGGGGGTAAGGGCTTACCTCCTCTGGCCCGACCAACCAGAGGTCTATCAATTCTTCTCAAGCATGTTCATGCACGCCGGGTGGATGCACCTCATCGGAAACATGATTTTCCTGTGGGTTTTCGGTAACGCGGTCAACGACTCCCTCGGAAACGTCGGATACCTGGCGTTTTACCTTGCCGGCGGGGTCATCGCGGGCGTCGGGTACGTCCTGCTGGCGGGCACAGCCCCGGTGCTGGGAGCGTCGGGCGCCATCTCGGCAGTTACAGGAGCGTTCCTGGTCCTCTTTCCTCGCGTACGCGTAACCGTGCTGCTCATTTTCTACATAATCATGCCGATCGAAATCTCCAGCCTGTTCTTTCTACTGATGCAATTCGGATGGAACCTGTACGCTACACTTAGCCAGGCTGGCGGAGGCGTCGCGTACGTGGCGCATTCCAGCGGATACGCATTCGGCATCATCGTTGCTGCCGGTTTCCTGGCCATTAAAGTCCTTCCGAGAGAACCATACGATTTACTCAGCCTGTTCCAGTCATGGCATCGCAAACACGGTTATAACCAGACAGTCTCCGACGGATACGACCCGTTCAGCCGGACTCGCCCCGGGCGACACAGTGGAGGGCGAAGGTGGGTCAACGCCAGGCCAGTCTCGGCCGGAACGCCCGAAGGACCGCCGGCTGAAGAACTGGAATTGCGGAAACAAATTTCCAGCGACCACGCCAGGCACGACTTCGCAGCCGCTGCGGACGGATATGTCAAACTACTCAAAGTCGCCGACGACGCACTCCTTCCGATGAACCAGCAACTGGACGTTTCCAACCACTTCATGTCCGCACAACAGTACCCCCAAGCCGCTGACGCCTACGAACTTTTCATCAAACATTACGGAAATTACGAATACATAGGCGACATCAGGCTGATGCTGGGACTGATCTATAGCCGATATTTACACCAGGACGAAAAGGCCCAAACGTATCTCTCTTCAGCCGTTGCGGACCTGTTCGACAAGAACAAAATTGAACTGGCCCGTAACGAATTGGCCGAGGTGCGCAAGCGGCTCGGATAAGACGGATCGAAGAACGGTGCACGGATGACACTTGCCCAGACCACACACGCCGAACAGGCCGGTAAAGGATTGATGTCGTTATTCGACGGGCTGTTGCATCTGAACTTCCCCACCCGCGAAGAGTTCGTCGTCTTTCTGGAATCCCTGACCACGCTCCAGGCCGCCGCCGTCGTCGCCATCGGGATATGGTACATATTTTACGGGCATAAATACTTCAAGGCTATGGTCGTTATCAACGGTATCGGTTTCGGCGCACTGATTGGGTTCTACATCGGGCAAACTTTTATGTCAGGCTCGCCGAAGACGCCGCTGCTGATGACGCTGGGAGGTGCGGCATTACTCGGCGCGGTGGCCTGGCCCATGATTAAATACGCCGTCGGAATTATGGGAGCGCTGGCCGGCGGACTAATCGGATATGCCGGATGGCACCTCATCACCACAGCCATCGGTAACGACGCGATGCAGCAACACGCATGGACCGGCGGGGTCATCGGAATGGTCGTCTTCGGAATGATCGCGTTCGTGGTCTTCCGCGTGTCGGTAATGGCCTTTACTTCCCTCCAGGGCGCGATTATGACAACCGGGGGAATAATTTCACTACTCCTGTCCAATGCTTCAATGAGCGAATCCATCAGACCTGATCTGGTCGGAAATAAATTGCTGCTGATCATCCTCCTCGGCGTCCCCGCAGCCATCGGATTCGCCGTCCAGTACGCCACGGACGCAGCCGCGACCAGCAAAAAACGCAAAGCCACCGAAAAACCTCCTGTCTGAATTGCCAATCCCAAGGGGACAGGTTGCCAATTGCCGATTTCCAATTGAAACAACGGAAACAAAAATATGGCAAATGGCCGTGAACATGGTCTCCGTCACCATATTTACCATATTTCCCACCATATTTCCGCGGCTTCCTACGGTGCCCGTTCTGTTCCTAAATCCGCAGGATCAACCGTGCCGTAGTGAAATACGACTGCAAGATAAGAGCCTTCGTCGTCATTGCGCTGAAAAGAGCAGATCGTGCCGGGACGCTCATTTCCAGGAATCACAGGTTGAACGGTAACAGCTTCCCGCCGAAGGCGCCCGTCTTCATCCTTCATCCCAGAAAGGACAGCCTCCGCGTTGACCCAGGCGTTACCATCTCGGCTGGTAATACGCGCTAGGATGTTACCGCTGTTCAATGTCTTACCGAGCGACTTGGGGTCCGGACCCAGTTCGATCCATCTGCCGGTGCCCAAATCCTCACAGCCCACAGCGTGGAAGCCGGCCAACCATTTGACCGCCCAGTCGGGCAGGTCGGTCGGCCAGCCTTGACGAGTGCTGGATCTTCCATGCACCAGAACCGCGCGGGCGAAGATCGGGGGAGGTGCCCGATCCTCCCATCCCAAGCGAACGGCAATGGCGTCTCTTCCAGATAGGTGAATGAACCTCCTCTGGTTGACGCCTGGCCCCAGCGTGATGATTTTGCTGGAGCAGGAAACGCGCGAAGACGCTTCCACGACGACCTGACCGTCCTTACGCCTTTCGAGGACTCGGCAGGATACAATCTCCCTGACTGTAACCAGCAACCAGTACTCGTCAACTGTCGGAAGTTCCTGCCAAACGCCGACAGCATGAACTACGAGCCCCAGCGAGCCCGCCTCGTCCGATACCCACTTTGGCGAATCAACTCGCGCCGCGTTTGAACTGGTTTCGCCGACCCATACATACGCAGCCGTAACGAGCAACGACTCCGCGTTTGCCTCACGCTCGCCAACCGAAGCATTTCCCGAGCAGCCTGCGGACAAGGCTATCAAAACGACAGCAAGAACGATCTGTATTCTTTGGACCATTTGCGTTTTCTTTGTTATCGCTCCACTACAATAAATAGACGTCTATCGGCCTTAAAAGTTCCTACGATTGCGAAAAATAACTCACGCGCTGCTTTATAGCAGTTCACGAATAACTATACACCATGCGCCGGGTACCGTGGCCGCCCCAAAGGGGCAGGCAAACACCGCGACCACGCCACCAGCCATTATTCGGTCCGTCTTGACCGGACTTCGCGGACCGCCGACAGGATGTCTGATGTTGCCGCTTTGGTCTTTACGCCGGCGACATCAAAGGGCGATCCGGTCCGGCGCTGAGGCACCACTGCGAACACCTCCCCGCCGCGTCTGCGGATCACAACCCGTTCGGCCTTGGCGCGATTCAGGACCTGCGACAGATTCTGCCTTGCTTGTGAGTACGTATAGACTTTCATGTTCACTCCACAAGTCTGATGTCCAGTTGCTTCGCCACGCCCTTCATAGCATTATCGAGCGTCAGCAACGAACATCGTGCTTCCAGGGCACACTGTAAGAAATAGGCGTCGTAGGCATATATCCCGTAGCGTCCAGCCAGAACAAGAGCGGCTCGAACGTCGATCTCCACCAGTTCAACAGAAACACAGGCGACCGCATCCCACACGTCCGGTAGTTGCTCGGCAAGAACGACTTTTCTCTTGACCAGCGCCGACAGAGCATTTCCGACTTCGTACGGCAGGACCGCCGGGGCCGCCAATTCGTGCTCCTCGGTTACCTGAACGAGCCAGGGTTTTTCCGGTTCATTCAGCGCCACCGCCAAGAACGTATTTGTGTCAGCCACATACTTCATGCGCACAATTGTACACGTCAGAAGGCTTTTTGTCAATCCCCCAAGACGGATCAATTCCAAGGCGCCGTTGGCTTCGCCGCCCAATACGCCACAGGCGCAGCC
>JAUVIQ010000180.1 GCA_030592655.1 Planctomycetales bacterium
AGTACCTCGATGTCGTCAGCGGCGGCGTCCGCTTCATCGGGGCCTGAAACAACCACCAGGACGGGACGTTGTTTCATCTGCCCCACAGCCGCCGCCAACATTGGCGCAGAGGACCCCCATACGCCGGTCAGTTCAACCACCCCCCCAGCCCGGACCATCCCGGCCACTCGGGCGACAGGTTCACAAGAAAGGATGCGCTTGAACACCCGCATCTATTATCGTCCTATTGCTCAACAGAGACAACTTATCTTGTGTCGCCTGCTTTGCGTTTGTATTGTGATGGGCGATATGTCCAAACGCCCTCTACGGATTATCCTCTACGTTGCACTTCTGTTGCGTGCGGGTTTGCTGGTTGCGGGCCGGTATGAGCCGCAGCGGTTCTTCACGCCGGATTCGGGCGATTACGATTTCCTGGCGTGGTCGCTCGCCGAGCATGGCGAGTTTTCGCGTTCGCCCGACGGGCCTGCTGAACTGTTCCGCACGCCGGGTTATCCGCTCTTCCTGGCCGGTGTCTATGCCGTCAGCGGATACTCCGTCCATGCCGTTCTGGTCGTTCAGATACTTCTGGACGTGGCATTATGCTGGCTGGTGTATCTGTTGGGGGCGAGGCTTTTCGATCGTCGCGTCGGGTTATGGGCAGCCGCTTTGCAGGCTGTCAGCACGGTGGCGATTATCTCGTCCGTTCGAGTCCTTTCCGACAGCCTGTTCGCCTTTATGTTGACGGCTTCGGTACTTCTGCTGCTGAGTCATTTCAAGACGTTGCGTTGGCAGCCTCTGCTTCTGGGTGGAATTGTGGCTGGGTGTGCCTGTTACGTCCGTCCCGTCGGCGTGTTTTTCGGCGTAATAGTGTTGCTGGTACTGTTGCTGCGGTGCCGGGCCGTCAGGAGGGCGATGGTATTCGCCGTCGTCTTCGCTTCCTGCATTGGTCCCTGGATATTGCGTAATTACATCGTGGCGGATTATCCGGGGTTTTCCACGGTTTCCGCCGAATGTATGTTCAAGTTCCAGGGGCCTTATGTTTTGGCGAGGGTTGAGGGCATTTCGGTCGAGTCCGCCCGTTTCCGGCTTGAGGCGGAACTGTCTGAATACAAATCCGCCGAGAACCCTACCCAAGGCCGGATGGAATCCAGACGTGCGTCCATAGGTCTGCGAATTCTTCGCGAGCATCCGTGGACGTTTCTTGCGATGCACCTTCGCGGAAGTCTGATGGTCTGGGCGCCCGGTGAGGTGGAACTACCGGCTCTGCTCGGCGCTGAGGCAGGCGAAAAGGGGACGATGGAGGTTCTTTCGCAGAGGGGGCTATCGACGGCAGTGCGACATTATCTGTTCGAGCGGATGTGGCTGCTGTGGATACTCGTGCCGTTTGTTTGGCTTCTGTTGATGCGATACGCATTTTCAACCGTTGGGGTTGTTCGGTACGTTCGGTTACGGATGGGTCCGGGCGGTTGGCTGATAGTTTTGACGGTTTTGCTATTTGCGATTTTACCGGGGGTCTTCGGGCATCCGCGATTCCGCGTGCCGATTACGCCTTTTCTGAACGTCGCTGCCGGTGTGGGGGTGGTCTGGTTTATCGACCGCCTTATTCGAAGGCGCGGAGTTTCTCTGTAAATTCCTCGATGATCCATTTCGGCGTGGACGCCCCTGCCGTGATTCCGGCGACCTTTTTACCGGAGGCCATTTCGGGTTGAAAATCGCTCCATTTCTCAAGGTGATGGATATCGACGCCTTGTTCGGCGCATAGGCGGGCGAGTTCGCGCGTATTGGCTGACTGTTTTCCACCCAGAACGAACATGACGTCCACTTTCTGAGCGAGTTCCACTGCTGCCGCCTGACGGTCCCTCACCGCGCTGCAAAGCGTGTTAACTACCTTGATTTCGCTGTATCCGCGAGCGACGATCAGTCCGACCATCCGCCCGAAATGTTCCAGCGAGTGCGTTGTCTGGCAGACGATTCCTACCTTTCCGCCTGCCGGCAGGCGGTCCAGTTCTTCGGGCGTATCGACGCATATAACGTCATGTGCGTATCCGCAGACGCCGCGAACCTCCGGATGGGAGGCCTGGCCTATGACGATCACGCGGTAACCTTCGTTAGCCAAACCTGCGACGATTTTCTGAGCGCGTTTGACCAGTACGCAAGTGGCATCGACGATCCGGGCGCCTCTGCTCCGCAGTTCCGACAGGACCTCGGGGCCCTCGCCGTGTGAGCGGATAAGGACAGTTCCATCGACATCCGACGGGTCATTCGCCACTTTCAGACCCTTGAGAGACAGGGCTTCGACGACCTGGGGATTGTGGATAATCTCGCCGAGGCTCATTATAGGTCCGCCACGCTCGGCGAGCGTCTTTTCCGCCATATCGATGGCGTGCTCGACACCGAAGCAAAAACCGAGTTTTTTCGCCAGTCTCACTTCCATCACACAGTGGAGTGTAAGGCGAAGAGGTCGGTATAGTCAAAGCGGATTATCCGGCAGATTGCTCGACTCCAGCCCCGGCCGCGACAACGCGGTTTCGACCGGAGTTCTTGGCCTGATATAGCGCGGCGTCGGCGGATTCTATCAGGGCTTCGGGCGAATTCGCGCCGCTACTGTCGGAAACGCCGAAACTGGCCGTTACGCGAACCTCCTGATCGGCGAAATTGACGCAAATCTTTTCGATTTCCTTCCGGCATCGTTCAGCCATCGCAACGGCGCTCTCGAGAGGCTCATCAGGAAGCAGTACGCTGAACTCTTCACCCCCGTATCGGACCGGAAGATCGCTCTGTCGGCATTGCTCGATAAGGACCTCGGCGACCCGGATGATTACCTCGTCCCCGATGCGATGCCCGTATGTATCGTTGACGCGCTTGAAGTGGTCGATATCCGCCATAACGAACGCGACGGAGCCGCCGTTACGCCGGATATTCGCAAACTCCTGACCAAGCCTGTCCGTCAACGCCCTTCGGTTCCAAAGCCCGGTCAGAGGATCGATCCGGGCGTGCTCGACGAGCAGGTCCTGGAGGCGCTTGGTCCGAAGCGCAGCCCGGACACGCGCGCGAAGTTCAAATGCATCGAACGGCTTGGTTACATAATCGACAGCACCGAGGTCCAGACCCTTGACCTTATCATCGATGTCTGTTGAACCTGTCAGGAAGATCACCGGGATCATCTGGAGGTCCGCATCTTCCTTCAACTTCTTACAAACGTCGAATCCGGACATTTCAGGCATGTCAACGTCGAGCAGGATCAGGTCGGGTTTCTCGTCGCCGGCGGCAATTTCCAGTCCGCTCCGACCGTTATCGGCGCAGATCACGTCAAGATCGTCCTTACGAAGGCGAGCCTTCGCGATTGCCAGGGCGTCAGGACTGTCATCTATCAACAGAACTTTCATTTTGATCTCCGTTTAAGCGGCCTGGACGTTCTCGATACCACGAACGACCGCCGCTGTCAGACCTGCCAGTTTGCTCATGGCCAGATTTTCGGCCTCGATGTCGCCGGTCTTCGCGGCGTCTTCGAGCGTCCTGGCTGCATCGGTGAGCATCGGGTATCCGTAACTTCCGCCGGCGCCTTTGAGTTGATGCGATAATCGCTGGAGGCGTTCATGATCGTTATTGGCCGATGATTGTCGCATCTCTTCGAGTCGTCCTGAAAGCCCATCCACGAAATCGCCTATGATGTCGCCAAGGTCCGGGTCGTCGATAAGTTCCGAGACGATCGCTTCGTCATTTTGCGGTTTCGTTTCAGCCTGTTGCGGCGGTTCATCCGGCGTTTCGGTTTCAGTCTGCTCCGGGGCGACCACGCCGGCGTATCGGGCGATGGTCGGTATGAATTTCGCCCTTTCGATAGGTTTTGTAAGGTGGTCGTCGCATCCTGCCCGGACACACCGCTCGCGGTCCGAAGCCATCGCGTGGGCTGTCAATGCGATTATCGGACCGGTGTAATCGTTGTTGCGAAGATGGGTAGTGGCTTCGTAACCGTCCATTTCCGGCATCTGCATATCCATCAGTATCACGTCGAATTTTTGCGATTTCGCCTGCTCGACGGCCAGGAGTCCGTTCTCGACGCCGACGACTTCAGCGCCGGCCTTTTTGAGAATCGCCTTAATCAGACGCATATTGTCTTCGCCGTCTTCTGCCAGAAGGATACGCACGCCGCTCAAGGCGTCGGAGGACAGTTGAACTTCGGCGGACTGCCGGATAACGGCTTCGGAGGGATGTTCGAACATCTCGACGCCTTCTAATTCTCCGGTGGGGACCGTTATCGTGAAGGTGCTTCCCTCGCCGAAGATGCTGTCGGCCTTTAGTTCACCGCCCATCAATTCTGCGATTCGTCGAGTGATTGCCAGTCCCAGCCCCGTCCCCCCGTACTTGCGAGAGGTCGATGCGTCGCCCTGCGTGAACGGTTCAAAGAGACTTTCGAGGTTTTCCGACGATATTCCGATACCCGTATCGGCGACTTTTATTTCAACCGCCGGCGCACCGTCCCGCCATTCGGGAAGGAACGAAACGATCATCTTTACTCCGCCGGTATCGGTGAACTTGACGGCGTTTCCGACAAGATTAATCAGCGATTGTCGCAGGCGGGCCTCGTCGGACGTAATCTCTTCCGGGAGCGGACCGGCGTATTGGGCCGTCAGCGAGATACCCTTCTCGATAGCGCGGACGCGCATCATGCTCAGAACTTCGGACACTACCGGCGGGACACTGTACCGGCGGGATTCGATAGTTAACTTACCGGCTTCGATCTTGGAAATATCGAGTATGTCGTTAATCAGCATCAGCAGGTGCTCGCCGTTGCGACGGACGATAGTCAGGCATTTCATCCATTCATCGGACTCCTGCCCCGGGTCCATCATCAACTCGGTGTATCCCAGGATTGCCGTCAGAGGGGTGCGTATCTCATGGCTCATATTGGCGAGAAATTCGCTCTTGGTCTGGTCGGCCATTTCGGCTGCTGTTGCCATTTCGTTGGCGCGTCCGATTGCCGCTTCCAATTGCTCATTCGTCCCGGCCATATCGATAGTGGCGTTCTCGGCGGTTTCCTTGGCCTGGCGAAGTTCCTCTTCCGCCTGTTTGCGACGGGTAATGTCGGTATCGACGCCCCTGTAACCGACCAGTTCTCCATCGTCGTCGAATATCGGCGAACCGTTGGTCAGAAGGCAGACCCGTCGGCCGTTATTGGTGATGTTCCAGTTTTCCAGGTTGCGGAATGAGCACCTGTGGCGGAATATCTCCTCCAGGTAAGGGCGAAGCCTCTTGGCATCTTCGGGGATCATGAAGTCAAACTGCGTCTTTCCGATAACGTCCTTTCTGTTGTATCCGATAATGTCGCTGACGCTTCTGGAACAATATGTATAAACACCGCTGGTGTCGGTCTCCCATATCCAGTCGGACATGCTCTCGGCGATATCGCGGAAACGTCGTTCGGACTTGCGGATTGTCTCTTCTACTCGCCTGCGCTCATCCAATTCGTTCCGCAATTCCCACTGGGCCTGTTTAAGCCGGCGACTTAGTTTGACGGCGAAAATCGTTACCGTCGTCATAGCCGCCAACGCCGCAGCGGTAACAACAAACAAATGCCAGTACTTCACGACGATGCTGTCGGCGGTTAACGTGCTATAGTCCCCATCAGCGCCGAAGGCGGGGGCAGCCACTGCCGACATTATCACCAGGAGTAAAAACAGGCCTATGGATTTACCGCGTCGGGCTGCGGACGAAACCGAAACGATCAGCGACTTGACAGCGTCTGCCGGGGCATGCTTGGGCATATACAGCATCTCCATCCTCTCACACCTTCCCCGTAAGGGAGGCGCACAAACCCAAGCCCCGACCCAGGACTACAAATTCCATCGACACCCCCACACCGCGACTTGAATTAGACGAGTTAGAATATGTTAAAGCGGGTAAAGTTATATATCCTGTGCTTCATAAATGACTTAATAGCCCCTTGGGGCGTCTGATTGTGCAACCGGAAACATGCTTTACACTTTGTACCGGGCACATGGTTTACACTTTTCATAAGTTTATGTAACCGTCTGGAGGCACTGGAGCGTAGCGGAAGTGCCTCCAGACGGTTCG
>JAUVIQ010000006.1 GCA_030592655.1 Planctomycetales bacterium
AGATTTTAATTCGAGTTTGCAACTTTTCAATTCTCCAATTCGCCTTTCTTGAGATATAGCGTTTGCGTCGGGAAGGCGAATTCGATTGCCTCTTCGTTGAACCGGCGGAGCAGTTCCATATTGAAATCGTGCGTGAATTCGAGGTAGTCCCACCACTCCGGCGGGGCGTACCAGTAATAGACGACGATATTCAGGCTGACGTCGTTGAATTCGTTGAAATATACCCGTCCGGGGTTGTCGGTGGGGAAGTGGCTTTTTCGGGCACCGAGCATTTCGCGAATAATCTCGACGGCGCGGGCGACCTTCTCCGGCGGGGTGTCGTAGGTAATCGTTACATTCAGGACGCGCTTGATGTAAGGACGACGGCTGACGTTCTCGACCGGCGAGTTGGCTACGACGGAGTTGGGTATCGTAACCAGGTGCCCGGTGAGCGTTCGAACACGAGTCGAGCGAAAACCGACCTCCTCGACGATACCCTCGTGGTCGCCCATCCTGACTCTTTCGCCCATCTGGAAGGGCCTGTCCGTGAAAATCGTTATCGAGCCGAAGAAATTGGCGAGCGTGTCCTTTGCAGCCAATGCGAACGCAAGACCGCCTATGCCCAGGCCGGTCAGCAGCGTGCCGATGTCCCAGTGGAAAATATTCTGGGCGATAAACAAACCCGCAACAATGATTACGAATATGCGCAGCGTCTTGCGGATGATGGGGACTAACTGGTCGTCCAGTTGAGTATGCGTCTTTGAGGTCAATCGCAGGAGGAACACTTCCAGGACATCGACGAGGCGATAGACCGCCCATCCGACGGCGATTACAATGATGGTTTTGCATACGGCTGTCCACAACCACAGAAAGTCTTTGGGAGCACCGGCGGCGTCGGTGAAGATGACGTTATCAAGATGCATGAACAACCTGGCTGAGTAAAGCCCCGCAGCGAAGATCAGCATAGCCAACGGTCTGGCGAGCGAACGGAGAATTGTTCCGGTAGTAACGAATCGTTGATTCTGGATTAACCTTTGTCCCCGACGGAGGAGAGTGAAAGAGATAATCTTTCCGACGACAAATGTGGCCAGTAATACCCCCAGCAGCGCCGCCCATTGCCAGGCGGCGTTGTTGAGGAATTCGGCGTGGTACCAGACATCTCCGGCTGATTGTGTTGTTTGTGCGAGAGTTAATATCATTATGGTTGTTCCTGTAAAAATAAAGATAGCCTGTAATTCAGTTTGTGGGATTGTAACTTCCGGATGGGGCGAATACAACGCCCCGCGTTCTGGAAAAAGTATTTTGTGATTTAGGGGGTATGTGGTAAAATAATGCGGACCGGGAATCGTCGGGGTGTCTTCACGCCCCTGCGAGAGAGGTCTCCCTCCGCCTCTCGGCTTCCCGGTCCATTTTCCATATCGGCTTTATTCCGAGCGACATTCAATAAGGTATTTGCGAATTTTGGATTTTACAGTTTTTCACAACTACCCGTCTTGTAAGATGTTAGCAAATAGATGTCCGCTAAAAAGAGTAATTCGTACTTGACGTGGCTATTATGACCGATTAATATAGTATTAAGGATCGGGTCGTGGTGTTGTTTCCCGGACCGATCCATGGACAAGTAATAACAATGGACAGCTGAAGAGTATTGCGGCAGGGAAGTCGTACCAAGAGGTTTTTTCCCGCGGCAGGTGTTCGTGGTCGGCGAACGGTCGATTTTTCGGCACGCTGCTTTCGGGTCAGAAATTAAAGGCAGTTAACGTCATGACCGCATTGGTCAAAAATGTATCAGGATGTTGGAAATTTCCGGATGCGATTTACAGGTATCCGGGTTTTCGCTCGACCGGCCGGGATGTCCCGGCGATAACGCTTTCGATGGAAGCAAATGCGTTCGTGTGCATCCGATTGACTGCATGAAATCATTCTGACCTGGCGGTCCGGGGATAAAGCAACCCCCGAAGCCTCTGATCTGTAACACCCCTGCCGTGAATGTCGGTGCGCCGATGTTCGCCATACTCCCAGCCGGTATAAAAAGGATACGCCAATGTACACCTATGCAATTCTTTCTCAGGTTCAGATAACCGGCGAAACGGTAGCGGTGATTTTGGTCAGTCTGGTTGTTGGTATTGTCGGTTCGATGGTAATTCGCGCACTTTTGGTCCGTCGTCAGGAAAAGGCGCTGGGTCAGGAAATCGAGGCCCGGCGCGCCGCTGCCGAAGCAGAGGCTGAACGCATCAAGGCCCAGGCCCAGGCGGAGGCAAAGAGCGAATTCATCACACGCCGAAACGAGTTCGACGCCGAAACCAAAACCGCCAGAACGGAACTTCGCAGCGAAGAAAAACGCATTTCCAAACGCGAAGACCTTATCAACCAGAAAATGGAGATGCTGGCGATAAAGGAGCGGTCCGCAGATGCGTCTGAAAGGGCAATAAAAGAACGCGAAAAATCTCTCGTCGCCAAGGACCGGCACCTCAACGAACTGATCGCCCAGCAGAAGAGCCAGTTATTGAAAGTGGCCAACCTGTCGATGGAAGACGCGCGGAAAATCCTCCTGGAAGACGTCGAAAAAGATATAGAATCCGATGCAGCCCAGATAATCCAGCACCGATTGGAAGAGGCCAACGAAACATCCGAGACGAAATCGCGCGAAATCGTTACGATGGCGATCCAGCGCTACGCCGCTGAACATACCAGCGAAGCCACAGTCTCGACAGTCAGCATCCCCTCCGATGAGATGAAGGGTCGTGTTATCGGAAGAGAGGGAAGAAACATTCGCGCATTCGAGGCCGCTACCGGCGTTGACGTGATCGTAGATGATACGCCCGGCGTGGTCGTAATCTCGGCGTTCGACCTGGTCCGCAGGGAAGTCGCCCGCCTGTCGCTGGAGAAACTCGTTCAGGACGGGCGGATCCATCCCGCACGGATCGAGGAACTGGTGGAAGAGACCCGCAAGGAAGTCAACCGGCGGATACAGGAAATAGGAAAGCAGACGGTAGTCGATGTCGGCGTTCGCGGAATACACACCAAACTTATCAACCTGCTGGGTCGCCTGCAGTACCGGACAAGTTACGGGCAGAACGTTCTTCAACATTCGACCGAAGTCGCGTTCCTCTCGCGGATGATTGCCGAGGAAATCGGCTTCGATGGAACGCTGGCGAAGCGGTGCGGGCTGCTTCACGATATAGGAAAAGCCGTCGATCACGAGGTCGAAGGTACGCACCCGCAGATCGGCGCGGACTTGTGCAAGCGGTACGGCGAGGCCGACGAGGTTATTGAGGCGGCTGCGGGGCACCACGGCGACATCCAAACGCGGTTCATATACACTCCGATTGTCTCTGCCGCCGACGCGATAAGCGCGTCGCGTCCCGGCGCGCGCCGCGAAACGCTCGAGCGATACGTCAAGAGGCTGGAGAAACTCGAAGAGATCGCCGGAAAATTCGCAGGTGTCAAGCAGGCGTACGCCATTCAGGCCGGACGAGAGGTCCGCGTTATGGTCGATGCCGAAAACGTCGATGACCACCTGTCCGCCAAGGTCGCCCACGACATAGCCAAACGCATCGAGGAAGAGATGCAGTACCCCGGCGAAGTCAGAGTAACGCTCATCCGGGAAGTACGCTACGTTGAATACGCTCGGTAAGACGGGAAAATCCGCAATCCGGCTTCGCCAAAAGGCTTCCGTCTCCGCTCCGCCGAGACAAGTCGCCGTGACAAGTCCCCAATTTGATAACGGAGAGGGCGGGATTCGAACCCGCGGTACAGGTATGACCCCATACAACGGTTTAGCAAACCGTCGCTTTCAGCCACTCAGCCACCTCTCCGGGTTGTACGCAAATCTCTATCTAATAGGTACTTAAGCAAGCCGCCTTATTGTTACTCACATGCCGAACGACAAGTACAAACCACGACAATACAGTCAAACGTCCCAGTTGTCAAGGACGTCTGCAACCATTTTCTCAACTACCAATATCAGAAGGCCAAGGGAAAAGAAAACACGATGTGTTGATTCGAAGATTGCCGTCGCGTGATACCGAAGCCACCGCCTTCCTGCGGCGTTACGATGCTTTCGGGCCGCCATTCGCCAAGGCCTTGCGTATTCGCTTGCCTAACCGTTTGATGTCCGCGTCATAGTCCTCGTCAATCCTCGGGAATGTGGACCTCATCCGGTTCAGAAACGATTGCGCCTGGGACCATTGCTTCTGATGTACCAGCAGATGCAAGTGCATGTACATCCCGGTGAATCTGTGCTTTGGATCCTTCATCTCCGATAGTCGGCGATAACACGCCTCGGCTCGCTTGAGGTCATTTTGCCCCCAGGCGTCCTGCACCATTCCCATCAGCAGCAGCGCCAACGGGTCGTCGGCGTGCTCCTTGAGATGGGCTTCAAGCACATCCTCTGCCTCGTCGAACTTGCGCAGAGCCAGCAAGTACCTTGCCCGAGGTACAGCGGGGAGTTTAGCGATTGCCACGTCGCGCAGGCAAACGTACTGTTCGGAACGGATGGCCCGCCCGGCCTTCTTGGCTGCGGCCATGTATTCCTCGCGATCAATGAACCACATCGAGTAACAGCCGCCCATCCACAAGCCAGCCGGCGTCGCGATTGAGTATCCCGCCGAGACCGGGCGCATCAACGGGCCGTACCATCGCTTCTCTTGCGGATCGTAGAGCACGTGCTTGCCGGCGAACCACAGATAGCGTCCGTCACTGACAATCATGCTGCCGGAGGGCCACTCGCTCCTGGAGGGCGCTTCGCCCGGCACATCCAGCCTCGTTACGAGCCAGTGATCCCCGAATCCCGGCAACACCGCTGAACCGCCCGTGAAGATGCGACTCTTGACCTTACCGGCGCGGTCCAGTTCCAGAATCCCGCCCGGAACCTGCACGAACAGCCGCTCACCAATCCGTCCGCAGTTGTGCTCGTAGCCGCTAACCCGCCGTTTCGGCCAGCCTTTGGCATGAACCCGGGGCAACTGGCGACGGTGGGGCTTATCGGCCAGAATGTTCTGTGTGAGTGCGAACCTGTCGAGTCCGCAGAGTTTGCCTTCGTGTTCCCATATTTCCCGGCAGGGGTAGTACAGGTAGATACGCTTGTCTCGGTTTTGTTTCTGCAGGATTCGGATCGTGCCGCTGGTTGGGTTGAAAGTGTAGCGGAACTTGATGAACCAGCCCCCAATGGTCTCCTCCCCGTAGCACAGCAGCAGTCCGTCCTTCCAATCATGAAGGGTGTACACGCCCCAGCAGGGCAGGCCCCTGGAGGGGTCGATGATCTCCCACTTCTTCGTTTTGGCGTCGAAGATCAGCAGGCCTGACTGTTTCGTCCCGAGGTAGAGTTTCCCGTTGATGAAGCGGGCGCAGAGCACATGGAGGGACTTGTGCACCTTCGGTTGTGGCAGCATCTCGAGGGTGTCCCATCCGACGACGATGTGTCCGTGACGGTTCTTTCGGCGGAGCCCCTTGCCTTTGGGACGACCTCGGTCGTCCAGCGGAATCCGCACAACCGTCGGTTCGAACCCCCCGTTCCAGCCAATCGTATTCGAGTTCTTGCATGCCACGACAGCATACAAGTATCCACCACCTGCACAGAGAGGCGACATCGGCCTGCTTGGGGTTCTTCCAGGTATGTAGTAGGCGATCTTTTGTGGTTCGTACAACTGCTTGCTGTGGTCATAAACCACGTACCGCCCCAGGTTGCCGAACCAGATGGTGCGAACTGGTTTCTGGGTGCTGTTGACCCAGTGGTCAAACTTTGCCATCGCCTTGGCGTCGTCCATCTTGATGAGCACCCTTCGCATGATGCGCAGCATGTCGGGCCGTTGCGACTGCTTCAGCTGCGGCGCGTTCGGGTCGTCAAGTTGCTTCTGTATGAACGCCACGAGTTTATGGGCGCGGCTGGCCCGGTCATCTTCGGCGGCCTGTTCGGCGGCGAGAAGGTGCATCCAGTGATGGCGGAAGACGGTGTTGCTCCGGGAGATTCGTCGGACCTTCTTCAACTGTGTCAGCTGTGACCGGACGCCGGTAAGGATACCGTCGATCCACGCTTCCCGCCGGGCGCGGGATACGCCCGACTGCCTCATGCCGCGATACACGATAAGCAGAAAGCGCGGGCAACCCCGGCTGAGACGACGCGGATCGCCCCGCGTGCTCATCTCGACCATTTGCTTCATGGCATCCAGCGGCACGCGAAGTTTCCGCGTGATGGGGACTTCCTGCCCTTTCCAGATGGCAAACAGAGGCGTCATTCGAACTCCCAGCCACGCACTATCCTGCACACCGGCGCTGCGATCTGCGTTTTGGGGAAATCGATTATTATAGTCCGCAGCCGCCAGAATCAGTTCGTGAACATCATCGTGGCCACTGTACTTTGTGAAATGGTGCCCGTAGAGATTCCACAGAAGACCGATGCGCTTGAATGCCGCCTCCTCGCAGAACGGGTCGAGTTTCAGCGCGGCGTTCACGTGTCCCAGTTTCGCCCGCAGGCGCTGCTCCAACGGCAGGTCGGACTGGACCTTCTCGGCCGCCTTTACTTCCGTCAATGCCTGCTTGCGGCGAAGGGTCAGGTCGTCCAGCATCTTCCGGCCGGCTTCGGCGTCGATCTTTTTCAGTGCCGACGATAGTGCCTTCCATGTCTTCTGCGCCAACGTATCGTAGTCGCGCACCGTCCCGGAAGATCGCTTCCAATCACCGGAGTAGTTACCTCCCCGTCGCAACCGAAAGGCCAGTTCAATGGGTGTTTCCTGGAACGTGCGTCCTACGGCGTCGGACTCGGCAATGCGTAGTTCAAGGGTGGCGTCGGCCTGTGGAGTGAACTTCCGCTCGCCTGCTAAACGGGCGAAGCCCACCAGGAGCAACAGGGCTTCCTCCTTGCTGGTACCGGCTTCGAGGTGCTCCACGAGCAGGATGTCCCTGGATGAGCGCAGCGCATCGCGAAACAGGTTTTCGAGGCGCAGGCCCAGCGATTCCATGCGAACCTGCGTCCGCTCGATGCCGGCGAGGCGCAGTTTCAGTCGTCCCTTCGCGGGCCTGTCGGACTTGCTCAGTCTCGCCGCCACGTCGCGGCAGAGTTCGTTCAAACGCGAGTCTTTGACCGGCCAGTCCATCCGCCATGTTCCCAGAGCGATACCCGTGGAGAGGTCCACCAGGCTTACGACGGCATGGGGCAGTAACTCGTCAGTCTGCACGCGGAGGCGGAGCATGGCATCGTAACTGCGTATCGGTTTGGAGGGCTTGGAGGACAGGCGCCGCTCCGCCAATACGCGATCCAGTTCGATCCGATTCACCACGCAGATTCGTCGGGAGCGTTCCAGGCGTTCGGCAACCTGATCGCATATTCTCATCGCGCTGGCTTGGAGTTTGGCGTTTGCCACATGCGGTAATTTGGGTGGGAGGATGACGACAGTGGGCGCATCGGCTGGCAGGTCGTCCCGACTCGGTATGGTCGTCGCCTTGGGCGTGTCCTGGGCCTTTGTCGTGGTTGGCTCGCGCACCGGTTCCAGCAGCTGCGGTTCTTTTTGTCCTTTCGGTCGTCTCCCGAATACTATCTGGCTCCGGTAGGCCCGCGGCGTGAATTTCATGGCCCACCACGGCACTGTCCTGGAGCACTGAATCCAGTGGGTTTCGTGAACCTTGACGAGTTGGAGTTTCGGTAGCGGACACAAGCCTTTGGGCCCAGTGCGCCCATACTCTCGAGCGACGCTGATGACGGGCGGATGCACCTGCCGGACTTTTTGTCCGGACCAGCTCGTTATGTCCAGTTTGAACGCGCAGAGGTGATCGCCGCCGAAACGCACACTCCGTACCCGGACCAGGTACACCTGCCGGCGGATTAACTCGACGCGCTGAAGTTTCGGCAAACCCTTGCTGCTGTCGGCCTTGGTCCCGCCGATTCGGCGGAGCAGCGCGTGACCGACGAGCCGCATGGCGGCGGTGTTGTTTTTGACACAGCCGGTTGGGAAAATCTCCGGCACAACCCGGAGGAAGGAAACATAACTGTATTTGGTGAGTTGTTTGGCAGGCCAGGGGTCGTTCGGCACCTCGCGAATCCGAAGCAGGACGAAGCGCAGCGGGTCGCGTTTTTCGCCGTGCTTCTCCAGCCACAACAGCACCCGATCCGGCTCGGCGGAGACGAGCATAGCGACCGCCTGCAAGTCGAGCCGGTCACGGCGGAATCGCTTCCAGGCCTGCGGCGTCAGCATATCCGCGTGCCTGGCATACAGGGCGCAAAGACGCTTGCCGACCTTCGTTGTGCGGTATGCCGTGTCCAACGCCTCGACCACGTCCGCCGCCGCTTTCCGGACGTTCGGGTCCGTTTCATGTCGGGCAAACTCGATGATCCGCGCCTGCTTTCCGGCAGCGCCGGTACAGAGTTTCTTCACTGCGAGTTTTTGGGGCAAAGCCCGAAGCAGACGGTCCACCTGGCTGTCGGACAGGGACGGCTTGAATAGCCGGGTCTCCAGCTTCCCCATGAGACTACTGTCCGTTGTCGGCACCGCACGCGCGCTGGTTGGAGCGGGAGGGTCGGCCTGCGAAAAGCCCGCCACGGTCGTCAGTAAAACCACTACACACCACATCCGGAACGACGCCAGTCTGATCCTCATTCGTTCTCCTTGCCTCTTATGTGTTGATTTATGCATTCACTCTTGGCTGTCAGATTAGACGCTGCAGGGGCTGGATGTTTCGCACCCCGTCAAAAACTTTTGGCCTCAGTGGACACGAAATCGCACTCTACACACGCAGCCGGAAATGAAACCGTGTCTTCCAAATTCTTAACCGCTATGGTAGCAGACGGATTCTACAGTGTAAAAATCCTGATGAAGAATCTATCCGTGAAACAAATCTGCGTCTGCGGCGTCTAAAATCATAAGGCGGCGTTTATATAATATTGGTACATTACATTGTCGCTGCAAACTTTACCCTACAATCGCGGGTGCAATTATTCAGGAGAACCGTCTTAATGAAATATCACAGCACAATCATCGCTCTGACACTGTTGCTGACATCCTCCCTCCCCGCCGAGACGACAACCCAACCCGCCACGCAGCCAGTGAAGGGAAAAGGAGGTTCCGCATCACGTCCGTCCGATACTACGAATGCAACCGTAACGGGAACAGGTCTGTATGTCCGTTCATCGCCGTCGTCGAAGGAGGGCGCAGTTTGCGACAAGGTGGACAAGCCGCTGCGAATCACAGTGGTCGGATGGGACGAGAAATACTGGAAGATACTCCCGACTCCCGGATGCCGCTGCTTCATCTCCAGAAGATTCGTCCGCCCCGATAACAAAGGGAAAATCGGAACAGTGCTCGGTAATAGATTATGCGTCCGTGTCGGGCGAGGCGGCAAAGCCGGCAAGGTCATCGCCAGGGCCAATCGAGGCGATAACGTCCACGTCCTCGCCGAAAGCGGAGATTATTACGTAATCGCGCCACCCAAGGGTATTCGCTTCTATGTTTCCACAACATTTATCAAGGGTGATCCCCCGGCCCGGAAACCACCCTCGCCAGTCGGACTGATTCCCCAAGGACCGATGACACCGGAGCAACTGGTTGCCAGGGTCATAAAAGCGATGGGCAACAGCGATCAGAACCTGTTTGTCTCCTGCTTTGACCTGGCGACGAGGGCCTCGCTGCCCGTGGAGAAAGTATTCCAGCATTCCCGTGCAATCCAAAACCTCAGGAACCGGGCGGTCGAAGTGTTCGGTAAAGAGGCCGGAAATAAAGTTCCCGACGGAATTACAACGATGCTCGGGATCGATCTCAGTTGGTTTAGCCAGGCCAAAATCGTTCGCAACGGAGACAAGGCAAAGGTGGTGTGGAAGAAAACCGGACCTGACCGCTCCTCGGAAACCAAAATAGGGCATTTGGCCCGACAAGACGGCCGGTGGTACTTTTTTGCGCCTGACGCGCCGAAGTCAACTGGCATCCGACAGATGGAAATGGCTGCGATGCTTGCCGGTGCTACACGAATACTGGACGACGCCCGAAGACGTCTTTCTGATAAAGAAATGACCCCGGAGAAAATCAACAAATACATCAACAAGAAGACATGGGAGGCGATGAAAAGGGGAGATTTCCTGGTTCCGCAAGCATCCTCCGTCAAGACCGTCACGAAACCGGGAGACAAAGCAGAGGGCGCGACGTGGTCGCAGACAGTAAATGGCCTCCAGGCGCGCATAACCCTGAAAAGGTCGGCGGTGTCCAACGGGACGCCGATTATCTCGACGTACCTGGAGTTGCGAAACGTATCTAATTCCGCCACACCCATGAGGCTGGCGTGGGCACGCGAGAAGATGAAGTTCCGCGTCATCGACGCCGATGGACGCGAACTGCCCTTAGCTATGGGGTGTGGTAATTGGCGGTCCTTGGGCACGCAGAACCTGGTGATTCCGAACCGAGGCACTTTGTCCTTCGACATCTCCAGCCGGGGCCTGGGCATCCCCGGCGACCAGGCGGGCCTGATCGACCTGGGTTCGACATACAATTGGGTCTTCAAGCATGGAGGAAAGGACTACTACCTCCGGGCGGTTCTTGAAATCCCAAAAAACAAGAACGACAAAGACGACCGGAATTGGTGGCATGGCAAAATCGAGATACCCCCTGTCAAGGTTCCGCTCAAGCCTGAGCCTGTGGACCCGGCGAAACTGGGTGATCTGATCCGGCAGTTGGGCGGCAAGATGTTGGCGACCAATTCCAACGTCTCAGAAAAAGCAGTTCGGGCCTTGTCGCTCATTGATGATGAACGGGTCATTCCATGGTACCTCAAGGCGATGGACACAAACAGGTATGGCCTCAAGTTTGCCGCCCTGGACAGGCTCAGCAGGTTCAACAGTGACGAAGCGCTTCGAGGCCTGAAAAAAGGGATGACCACCCGAGGCGCCGACATCGGCAATTGCACGACAGACGCGGTAGCCGCTCAGGCGGCAGGTGGCATTCGCCATAGCGCAGCGTGCGCTCTGTCGCGAAGTCCGCATCCTGAGGCCAGGAAGATGCTGTTGTCCCTGTGGAACGATCCCAGTCGCGCGGTGCGGATGACGGTGCTGCATGAGCTGGGCCGGATGGATTCAGCGAAGTCCCTGAATCTGCTGAAGAAGATGAGCAAGGACCCTGATAAAGACGTCCGTAAGGAGGCATTGCGGTATCTGAAGTTGCGGGAAACCCACCCCGCCGCGAAGCCGGCGGTCAAGGCGGAGTTCGGCATGGTGTTCATCTGTGCCGAACCGGTCGAAGTTCTTGCAGACAGGTGGGATGTTGTACTGGCCGCTGAGGTGCAGACCACCGAGAAGAAAAGACTCTGGCACAAAGCCGGGCCTGAGCGGGTCGGTGGGCGTCTGGCTATTCGGGAGTTTCTCTACAAAAATCCGAAAGACAAGAGTATCGACCCGCAGAAGGCGAAGTTCTTCAAACTCACCGACGGACTCAGGGGATTGAAAGCAGGCGATAAGGTACTCGTTTTCGCCATCCGCCACGACGATGCCTATGGGATAACGCCCAAGTCCGGGAGCAACTGCCGGATCGGTATCAAGGTCGAAAACTGGAACGATCCGATAGTGAAGGCCACCAGGGCAGCCTGCAAGGGCCCCGTGAGTTTGGCAACGGTTCTGAAGAATCCCAAACATTTCGAGGCGCGACGCCGTTTCAACAAGTCAATAGCGGATCGGATAGCCGGAAATCAGGCCACTGCGAAACCGGTCGTTCGAGAGTATGCCCGGCATATCGAGGCGGCATTACCGAAGGGGTGGTACGTCGAGATTGAAAAAGACATCGTTACGGTCAGCCGAAAAAAATCCGTAGAGATGGACTATCGCAACATGCCTTGTCGTAGCGCCGTCCCCGACCCTGGCCCCATGACCAAGACTGAAGAAAAAGCCTATCTTATGGCAAGGGGTGATATCAGTTCGAGGACCTATTCGATCAGAATTCGCTTCGCTCCCCCGATAAGCAAGGCCGGAGTGGCAAGGCTCAAACAAGAGAATCAAAAAACGCGGGAAAGATACTACCGCAAGCATCCGGTACCCACGCACAAGGGCCCCAGGAAACCGACCGCCCCTCCTGCCGAACTCACTGATGCCTTGCATTTCATCCCCGACATCCTGAACGACAAGTGCAGCATGTTCCTGTATTTACCCATAGAGGGCATAGGGTACGCCCTTTACGAGAAGGCAGACCAGGCCGAGTGCCGAAAGGTTGACCAAACCGTCCTGAAAATACTGAAAAGCAATAAAGCCCAAAACCGCCCCGCCACGAAACCGGCGAGCAGGCCGACAACCCAATCCGCCACAACCACTTCTGCCCCAGCCGTTGATTCGGCGTTAATGGCAATGGTTCTTAAGCGGCTTAAGGATGAGGAAAATTTTATATCCGACAGCGACTTTGAAATCCGTATGCCCCGCGAGGACAAAGGCCCGAAAAATAAGACCGCAACCCAACCCACCACGCAACCGGCCACGAAACCGGCGGTGGACTTGCTGAAGATGGGGCCGGTGCTCAAAGATATCGGTCTAGTCATTCGTGAGCAGGCGGCAACGCTACAGAAATTAACAGCCAAGACCAAGCCGGATTTCACCTTCGGCAATGGCGGGCGGGACATGATGTGGGTCGGCCAGGACGAAAAGGGCAATCCGCAGTTCACGCTCGACCGGGCGTATGTACATAAACCCAAGGGTAAGCCCGCCAAGTGGGTGCTTCTGACGTCTCGGAATGCGCCCCTGCGGCTGATACGCGGCGGCTGCGAATACTTGCACGGCGTTGCCAAACTGCGCAAAAAAGTACCAACCAACCGCAGCTGCGTCAAATACGCCCTCGTCAAATCGACCGACCCCAAAGGCGGCACGGTTTACGAAATCGTCTGGCAGTCAACGATGTCTGGCGGGACCAGCCTCGCCGAGTCCGAGCGACATCTGTTCGTATTGCGGGATGGCAAGGGCAGGTGGCGTTTTATCGGTGAAGGACCGTCCGGAGGTCACGGTAAGATGGGCTACTGCAAAGCGTGGTCGTCGGCGGTTGACGCCCGTGTAAAATGGACCAAACGGGCTGATACGCCGGTTCGCATCCATTTCGTTGCAACGAGCGCGGAGTACGAATGGGCCAGCAGCGACATGTTGCAGGCCGACCCCACGGCGGGCGATGCAATGAGGGACGAGCTGAAGACGCGGCTCGACTGGGTTCTGGATGGTAAGCTTCCGACGACACTTCGCAAGATAACGGGCCGGCCGTACATACTGGCCCGGCCGGGCGATACGTTCAACAAGGTCGTTCGTCATCTTTCATCCTGGTCGTCCGGCTGGCGCGGCAATCTCGGGAAGGGCGATCGAAGAATTGAGGCTGTTTGGAAGAGAGAACTTACCCGGCTGAATCCCAAACTACCCACGGGTAACATCCCCAAAGGCACTCGCATAAACCTGCTGACACACGCCGAAACGATTGGTCTGTTTAATCGGAGTGAACCTGCCAAGAAGCCGGCGGATAAGGCTGGGCGCATCAGCCTTCAGGCGAAGGAGGTCGAGAAGGAAATACTGGCATACGTCAAGGGCCGCAAAGCCGGGCAAGGGCGAGAAAAGTACGGCACATGGGTCAAAGGTCGCGATGCGATAATGCCGTCGCTGATTCCACATTTACTTGCATCCTCGAACAGGAGTGTCAAACACGAGGCGCTAATCCTCACGCGAGATCACTACGGACAAAGGAAACTCGTACTTGAAGGTCCCTCACGGGTGGATCGGCACGGAAACACATATCGCCTGGATTCTTTCCGATACACTGGTCTGGCAGGACAGAAAGAGGCCTTGGATATCTTCGTAGCCCGCATCCGCACGCGGTCCGACCGCCGGCTCTATCAGCAGTTAGTCAAGGATCTCGTGTCCCGTCTGGACGCATCGACCGGTAAAGACAAAGCGGACACATGGGCGGTGAAGTTTCTTGGCCGGTTGGGCGCACGCAAAACGCTCAGGGAGATGCTCGGCAAGCGGAAAGACCCATTCGATCTAATCGGCAGGGAGATGCTTACTACCCTGTCGCAGGTCGGCGACCGACGCGCCGTGCCGCTGCTGATTGCCCTGGCCGGGCGTGAAGATCAGGCCGGCGCTTCCCTTGTGAATAAGGCCCTGGGTCGCATGATGGTCGCCTCGCCGCTGCCACTGAAACAGGACGGGCGAACCGACGCCGCCGCATGGCAGGCATGGTGGGACTACCGACCGGGCAAAGGAATGCTCAGCCGGGCCGAAGCGGCGGCCAGTCAAAAAATCGCTATGCGGAAGATCGAGTTCATGCCCAAGGCGTTCGCGGCGATTATCGTCCCCGCCGAAACCCGCATACTCGAAATGGTTGAGCCGTCCACGCAGCCCGGCGTACCCGGCAAGCGTACGCCGTATTCTTGGGTGGTTTCCTATCGGCTCGTTCGTTATGTAACGTTGAAGGACATCTGGGTGGGGTACTCTTACAGCAGCGGCGCGACGCTCATTGATGCCCATACGGGGCGATGGCCCAACCTGAGCGCCGGCGAGCAGGGGCACATCTCGGCCGTCATGGCCGCCACGCCTGCCAACAAGGCGATGCTTGAGAAGGCCCAGGCAATCCGGGTGCGTTTCCCCAACGCCGGCGTGAAGATGTGGGAGAAACTGGCGGATTTGCTTAAACCAGGCATGACCGTGCAGGACGTACAGTTAATCATGGCCCCGCTTCAGTTTTACTCTTATTCGTCCCAGGGCAGTGGGGGAGGGTCCATGGGTTACCCGGAAAAGGGTGTGAGCGTAGGGGTAACCTACGCATGGACAGCCGTGGACCGGCGACTTTTCAGCGCAGCCGGGCCCATCAGTTCAAAGCCGAGTGTCCGCCTCGAGCAGTCCGCCCCCGCCACGAAGCCGGCGGTCGCACCAACAAGTCGGCCAGCGACATCTTATGAGGAAGCCTTTGATCGGTCCTTGCGTTATGGACCGATCACCCGCAAAAACCTTCAGCGTCTCCAGAAGGCACTGAAAGCGCCTGGTACTCGCCTGTTGGCCCTTCAGGAGTTGCTGGACTTTGCCGGCCTGTTCGCATACCAGGGCGGTGGTGTATCCATTATGACCGGCGATGCGGTCAAGGACGCTCTCCGTTCCGAAGCCGCCAAAACCGCCCACTCCGCAGCAGACGCCGAAACTGTGAGCAAGGCCTTGGATGATCCCGACGCCATATTGCGGGATTGGGGGATATGGCACTTTGGGGACAAGGCCTCCCTGTTGCCCAAACTTCAGCGAATCGCCCAGAAAGACGACGTGGCGCTGAGAAGCCGGGCCGTCTCCTGCCTGCGACGTTTCGCCAGGATGCGGGGTTTTCTTCGAGAGCGCGCCAAGGTTGAGAAATCGCCTTATGTTCTGGATGAGTTGATCTTCTTCCGCACTAATCCGCCTTCGCATGCGCATTTCAACCGTCGCCTGCGGGAGTTGCTGGCCGACAAGGATAAAAAAGTCAGAATCGACGTGCTACAATACATCGCCGGGAACACGTGGTCTGCGCCGGCGAGACAGTTTAATCTTGAGGCTGAACTGGTGGACTCCGTGGTCAAGAGAATCCTCTCCGGTTTTGCGGATGAGAGAAAGGTCGCCATCTCAACCTTCCAGGACGTTGTGGGGGATGAGAGCATCAAACAGCCCGATGCGTGCGTCAAATGGTGGAAGGAGAATCGTCAGGCGTGGCAGGCTGGGCGAATTCCCCGGTGGGGTAGAAGCACCGGCAGCTTACGTGCCGCCATTGTGGTAAGCGGCGTGCATGGCGGAAACCCTCCTTGCAGGGTGAAAATCTTCCTCCAGAACGTCGGGAACAAAGATATCCATATCGATCTGACAAAATTGGCAAAGACCTATTTTAGCATTCTCGATGCGTCGGGGAAGTCAATACACGCGCACTACCAGGGCGGGCAGTCTGCCCTGAAACCGGAGTGGGTCGTGCTCGGCCCCGGGCAATCGGCACAAAAGACTCTAAACCTCAATCGCTGGATTCTCCACCCCGGCCGATACACGCTTCGCGGGGTTGTACCATGGCAGGGAGGGCTTGCTTTGCCTGCCATTGTCCTGGAAGTGCCGAAGAAGTCCATTACCACACAACCTGCAACTCACCCCGCCACGCAGCCTATAGTGAAACAAACCTGCGTCTGCGGCGTCTAAAGCGCAAGGTGGCGTTTATATAGTGTTGGTACATCGGCGCTGCAAACTTTACCATACCATGAAGGTGCAGACGCAATTGTTCAGGAGAACCGTCTTAATGAAACATCACATTACAATCATCGCTCTGACACTGTTGCTGACATCCTCCCTTCCCGCCGAGACGACAACCCGCTCTGCCACGACTTGTCCAATCTCGCCAAAAACGCTGCCGGACGATCCGGAATTTCGCCAGGCCCTGACTAAACTACAGGACATGCTGAAGAAATCGTTGCCGGAAGGCTGGGAACTCGTTTCGCGCGAAGGTTTATGCCGGCCATTCGGTTGGCCCGAGGGCAGAGGCGTCCAGATTACCCTACAGCCCAAGGGCGGCCCGACGAAAAAGAAGCCGCTCCGCAGTATGTATATCATGGTTCCGGGCTATGACGGAGCCTGCGGACTTTCATGGGATTACCACTGGCGCGGCAGGGAGGCTATGCGATGGCGTGGACGGCGGGTTATCACTTTTCGCTGGCCGGCCCACTGGAACGCCGAATGGAAAGAGCATCTGCCGGACATTCGCCGGGCGATTCGCCAAACCAATACGCTTAAGTTTTCGCCCGCCAGGCTGCCCAACGTCTTATCTGTCAAAATCAAATATTTCCACCGTTGGACCGGAAGGCTCAAGTGCTATATCACCCCCGAACACACCAACTGGAAACCGCGAGTGGTCTCGATTGCCGCACGTGTTGTGGAGGTTACTACCTTCGGCGGACGGACCGTGCCTGTCCGGAAACCGTTCAAGCACATGGAGATAACCCTTAACGATATTGTCCAGGGGTGGGCGTACATGCTTCTTGACAAGAAAGCCACTGGTGTGAGTCCGTTGGAGGTTCAATCTGTCAGGCTGGAGTACAGTGCTGTGATTGCCGGTAAATCGGAGAAATTGAGGGTAGGCCCCATCAAACCGGGCAAGACCTACCGAGTGAACGCCCCGGTGCGTCTGGACATAGAGACCTCCCGGGTCCAAAAGCCCTCTGGCGACCTGCTCCGGGCCTGTATTACGCTGCATCGCAACAAGCAGGATGTCCGCATTGCCAAAGGTCGAGAGATTGGCCAAAGTACACATCTGTCGCGGCGGATCAGCGAAGGGGGGATAGGCTCCGTGAAAGGGATACTGAAAAGGACGGAGGTGCTGCGAGAAAGTGGCGACAAACGTGTCGAAACCGTGTTCTTTCGGATGGATCTACTCAAGCCGGATCAGCCGGTGCACATCGGCGTGATTGTGCCATATCAACTCAGCACAATTCGCGGAACGGCGAACATCCTTCTGCCCCGCTCCAAGCCGGTGGCTGACCCTGCTTTTGGAACCAGGCCAGAGCAGTTGAGCAAGGAGGAAATCCAGAAATTGCTCTTTGCCGCTACAGGCGAACGCGGGGACCAAAAGGCTGCACAGCGGTTGATTGAACTTGGCAAACCCGCTATTGCACCGCTGGTCAAAATGCTGGGCTGGGACGGCCATGGAATCGAGGTTGGAAACGCAAGTAACATTCTGACAAGGATCGGTACCCCGGCGGTCCCTGCCTTGATCCAGGCGATCAAAGACGGCGTTGGACGGCATGGCGGAACGCCTGCGTGGGTGCTGGCGAAAATCGGGGATCCGCGAGCCGTCAAACCAATCATCGAAGCAATGAAATCCGACTATAAGGAGCCTGGGCCAGAAGGCATGTGGTGGGCCTTGGGGGGCCGTCACGCGTATGCGGCTCTGGCATTGGGACGCCTGGCGGATCCGCTGGCGGTCGATTGCCTGAAGAAAGCCCTTTTGTCCGATTCTGACAGGGTTCGCAGCAATGCAGCCTGGGCATTGGGTCAGATCGGCGACCCCAAAGCCGTCGCGTCTCTCCAGCGGTTGGCGAATGACAAAGCGACGCCGGAGGGGCGTCGGGAGACAGTAGGCGAGAAAGCCCGCGAGGCGCTCCAGAATATCCGCATGTTCGGACCTGCCACATTATCGGTTACCCAACCCGCCACCACGAAGCCAGCGGCTGGGAAGAAAAGTGAATCGCCACTTTAATCGGGCTTTCCTGGAATCCCTTTGGGCAATACCTGTGAAACAAATCTGCCTCTGCGGCGTCTAAAGAGAAAGGGTTGCCGTATTTCGTATAAACGTCGGCGTTTCCGGTAAGCTCGGGCAAAAACCGTTGAGGTCAACATATGAGGCAGACGATTGGCAGTGTTCTCGTTTTGGCGATGTTCCTTACTGCAACGGCCGGCGTCCTTGCAGGCCGGGTGCAGGCGGAACAGGCGGGTTGCGAGTCCGTTACGGTCGTGATCCTGCCGCCGCGTGAGCGGACGGCGGCTCTGTTGCTGATATGCGACCGGCTGGCTGAGGAGTTGGGGAAAACCAAATCCATCCGAGTAGTGAACCGAACTCAACTCGATCGAATCCTTAAGGAGCGAAAGACGGCCCCCAGATTGGCTAAGCCCATGCTGGCCTATGACCTGATGGTGCGTATGCGGCTTGATTCCCTTCGTTCTGCCTTTGCGGTGGAGTTAATCGACCTGTCCACGGGCAATGTCGTCGCCGGCAGACGATATAAATGGCGGGCAAAGCCGGATAAGAAGCAGTTGGCCGATATGGTAAAATGGTGCCGCACCGCCGCCGGGAAGGTAGTCCGCGACGAATCCAGGCCTCTCCGCGTGCGTCTGTTGGGTGTGGCCAACGTGGGCAACAGCCCTCGCATCGGGCCGATGGCGACCCATCTGGCGGACATCATCGAACAGGCCGTTTCCAGGTCCTCGAAGTGTGTAATCGTTCGGCACCTGGAGGCGGTGACGAGTAAGGAGGAATCGCTGCTGATTCACATGGGCCTGTCCCGCCTGGCCGGTGGTCGGCGGTTCCTGCCTCAGGCCGACGTTGCCATCGAGGCCGAGATTAAGGAAACGCAGACCGTCGGCAAGACGTTCAAGCAGACCCCGCTTGAGGTACGCTTCCGCCTTACTCGTCGCGGACAAAAACCTTCGGAATGGACAACTGTATCTGCGACCGTCGCCGACTGGGAGAAGATGGTGAACCGGACCTGCCGGGGCCTGGCGAAGAAGTTGGGCCAGACCGATCCGGTACCTTTCGGCGATTACGCAGCCGAGATGGTCCGCCGTCGCAAACAGGCCGAGGCGGAACTGGCAGCGGCGGAGCGAGAGCGCCAAGTCGCTTTTGATAGCCCTCAACGCGGATGGTACGACCGCATCCTGGCAGCGGCGAAAATCGATCCCACTTACGAAGAGGCCGCTTACCGTGCGGCTGCCTGTTTCCAGCAACCCTCTAAATTACGGCCGTTCTCGGAAGCCTGGAAGGTTGGGATGCAGGGATGTGTCAATTATCTCAATCGATTCGATTGGCATCGTCAACATCGGACCAAGATATTGTACGAGGGGTTGTGGATGGGATTCGGTGGCGCCTTCAGGGATATGAAATGGAGAAAGGTTCCGTCGCAATTAGGTCCCAGGCGCGAACAACTCGCCTTGTTCCAGACGATTGTCGAAATGGCTGTCAGAAACCCGGAAGTAAAGGAGCATTACGGCCTGCTGTACGCATCGGCGAGGATCGTTTATCAAGCCAAGGCGGTAGCGGGTGTCCGATTGGAGGACCGGAGGCGATGGTTGCAGGAATTGGCCGAGCAGTTCCAAAAGCGGGCCGATTCAGGCAGGATGGAACTGCGTGCCGCCCAGTTATTCTGCGCCGTCGAAGACAGCGATCTGAAGCATGCCCGGTCTGTCATTACCGAGATTCTCTCAAGCAGGCCCCTGCTTGACGATTGGAATGTCAAACTTTGCAGTCGATCTCGCAAGCAGATTGTCAGGATGAAAGACGCAAACCTGCTGAGCAGATACGACGAATGGTACAAGTCGCTGCCAAACGGCCGGAAGTTGGGTTTTCTCCGTATCAAATGGCCGAACCCGCGTGTCTATCCGCTGCTCTGCCATGAGGAAGAGCGTGTCAAGACATGGCGGTTGCTTTACATGGGGAAACGATGGCAAGAGGCCGTCAGCCCTCTGGGGCTGCATGACGGTCGAATGTACGTCGTGATCCGCACGCTGGATTACGCTCCCATATTGGCGTCCGGCAAACGGGGCAAGTATGTCTCCGGCAAACATTTTCTGGGTTTTCTGGACGTGAATCAGCAGGGCAAACCCGGCGGCATTATTCAACCGATACCCGGGAGCGTTGGTATCCGGGCAACTTGTTTCGCCGGCATGGGAAAACGAGTCTTCTTCGGCACAGACAATGGTCTGAAACAATACAGCCTGGAAAAGAAGCAGTGGCGGGATTGGGGGCTTAAGCAGGGTTTGCCGACTATGGTTATCCGCTCCATTTACGGATTGGATGAGAAGACGCTGTTGATGTCCGGCGGACATCTGGATGGAGGAGGAACCTTTACGCTGCGCCCGGATACCGGAGAGATAAAAGTTGTACGCGGAATTCGGTCAGGTTATCTGAGGCGAGTTTGGCGAAACGGAGACAGACTCATGGCTGTGTCCGATAAGGGCATCGTTACAGACATTCTCGGGAAATCGCATATCACAAGATTCGATGCAGCCCCATACGGATGGGTGGGTCAGATTAACGGCGGCGGGATTGTTGACGTGACCGCTATCGGAAGTCGCCGCTGGCTGTCACGCGGCGACCTGCACGAGATCGGCAACAACGGGAAAATCATACGAACCTGGAACCAGTATGGTTATTTCCGCCGGGTCAGGGACGGTATATATTCGGATGACGTTGGGGTTGCCTCGACGACGCCCCTGGCCGGTAGAATGTGCCAGGACGGCAAGCATCTCTTTTTCGTCAGCAGCAGCGGGAAGGGGGTCTGTTACGACCCGGAGACAGACACATGGTATGGGCCACTGAACATTACCCACGAAGTCAATTCGGTGGTATCGGGGCGGCGGGGTATCTGGATAGGCACACCTAGCGGAATGCTGTTCATGGAAACGCATGTGTTTATTGCGGCTGCTGAAAAGGCCGGCAGGGTTATTACTTCCGAACAGTTCAAGAAGAGACAGGATCAGATAATCCGCGCCTCGGCTCCTCTGGAACAGGCGAAATGGGGGATCATGCGACACGATTTTACAAAGGCTGTAACGGCCCTGAAGGCTGCATTTAAAAAGGAACCTGACAACCCCAAAGCGCTGCTGCTGATAGGATTTGTACACGATGCCTGCTGTCTGAATAAGTTGGATGAGGCGATGAAATACTATTCGCACCTGGCGGCAATAAAGGATAATCCCTCTGCCCGGATGACAGGTCTGCGGGCACAGTTCACAGTGCTCTTGCGTCAGAAGAAGTGGAAACAGGCCATTGAGGTGGGCGAAACGTTCGAGAAGGAATTCCCCCGCGTAATATGGGACAACGCCGGCAGGATCAAACCTCGCTTGCAAATGGCAAGAAAACAATTAGCAAAGGACAAGAAATGAAGTCAAGAAAACGGGCATTGGGCGTGGCTTTATGTTTATCAGTATGCTGCACGGTTCTACTGCTGTCGGCCCGCCAGGTCGAGGCGGAACAAGGCAAGGTGGAGACCACCGTCGCAACAATCAGGATTACCAGAGGACACATCTCTGAAAGCAACATTTCGCGGATTTTAAGAAAAGAGTCAAGAGAGAAGTTACCCAGGATTAAGGTAAAGCAGTTGAATGAGGCTGCTATTTATCGTGGTCTGATGGACGGGAAGATTGATCTCGGCTCGGTACTGGCCCTGCCGGAAGACGTCGGAGTCAAAGAATTCAAGAAGTCCTTCAAGCAGCCCCCCAAGGTTATGACGCTGGGTCACCTGACCGTCAGTGTTATCGCTCCGAAGAAGACCGGTGTTCGCCGGTTTTCAGTAAAGCAGTTGGGCGAGGTCATATCGGGCAAAATCACAACGTGGGAGCAACTCGGCGGTAAAGGCGGAAAGATTAAAATCCTCGCCGATCAGAATGCCGTGGACCTTATCTGCGTCCTGGCTGGCGTGAAGTGTGCGGCAGAGATGCGAATCCTGCCACACCCAAGCGTAAAGATAGCCGTTTCGATCAGGCACAGCGCACCGCGTAAAGGTGGCGATTTGCGTCTTGGGCTTACATCGGCGAACTGTTTTACGTCGAGCAGGTTGAGAAAGCTCATCGGGGGCCTGCCGATTACCGCCGGCGATGATGCCAAGGCGGTTGCCCCGACTCTCGTTACCGTCCGCGACGGTTCATACCCGTTGGCTAGGCCGTGGCGGCTGATTCTCCGTCCCGGCGCGCCGCCACTGGCTAAGCGGTGCCTGGACATACTGGCCAATCCGCGAGGTCGTCGAGGACGACTGGATATGATAATGAGCCTCTGGCTGATCGATCCGGCTGTCTCGCCGATTCCCAGCCACATTCGCATTGGAATAATTGGCTGGTACTGCGAGTTGAGAGCGGCGGCCAAGGTGTACAAGCAGAAGAATCCGCAGGTTACCTTCACGTTCCTTACGAGCAGCATGGGCGTGAAAGTCATCCCCGGATTCATCGACTCGCGGGTGGACCTGCTGGCCCATACGGGGCAGTTTCGAGGTCATCTGGGCGGGCTTAACTATGACTTGTGGCGGAAAGCGTATCCGAAACTGCCCACCGAACGGACCATCGCCTACTGGCCCTTCGCAGTTATCGTGCATCCGAAGAATCCGATCAAGTCGCTGACGATGGCGCATTTGCATCGTTTGGCTGCGGATCGCCGGACCCGCTGGAAGGACCTTGGTCGGCCTAAGGGCGGGCGACTCCGATTCTATGTGTACCATACTATTAATATCAGTCGGGCAATATGGGGTTACGATCTCGCCACCGGGCAAAACAACGGTCCACGGAAACTGAAAACCAGCGAAGGACTTGCCTGCAAACAATTCCGGGTTCGCGTCAAACGCGGGAACCATCTTACAGCAATGGCTGAAGATGTGGACTGCCTTGGCATCTGGTACCATGACCATAAAATCGCCGCCAGCGGATTGAAGGTCTTGCCGATTATCTCCGGAAAGGGGCGATTATCCGCCAGGCCTACGGATTTACCGGCAGTGGCGTCCGGGCGGTACGTCCTGCGAACACCGCTGAAGATACTGATCCATCCAAAGGCAAACAAGGCCACCAGAGAATTCGTCGAATGGCTGGTTACACCGCAAGCCGGCGAGGTGATGCGAATCGAGAAGGTCAAGGAGTTGACCGATTGCAGGGGACTTCGCACGGTCGCCCACGTGAGCCTGGCGGCGAAAGATACCAATTTCGCCAAGACTCCGAAGCCACGATTGGTCGAAGACAACGGGATTAAGTTCAAACAATCTGTCTCCGGTGCTGTTGCCGTGTTGCCGACCGAACCGTTGAGCATGTACTTTCTGATGGCAGACCGCTCACACCACGCCGCGTACGAACGGGCGATAACAAAGGCCCTGGAGGCGGACGGACGGCTTAAACTCGTTGACCGCACACAACTGGCGCGTGTGCTGGCCGAACGCAAACTCGAACTATTGGGTATCCGAGAGAGTCGGCCCAAACCGATCGTCTCTGCCGATATTTTCGTTCTGTCGCACGTCGTAACGGAAGGGGCAAAGACTTATCTGCGGATTCAGGCTGTTCACGGACCGACAGCCGGTCTGCTGGGCGAGTTGAAACTGCCGATAGACCCCGCCGCACCGACCCGGTTCACGCCGCCGTTGTCCAGGACGGTCGCCGGGTGGTGGCCCGGAGTGCTGAAACGGCTCGTCTGCGCCAGGACCAGGCCCGTTTGGACACTACTGGACGTCTATGCCGGAACAAAGGAACTCGGCGATCAGGCCGACGAGTTCCGCCAATCATTGCGGAAGTCGCTGGTGACGGATGAAAGAATTTTCCTGGCTGGTGGTGCGTCCCTGGGTCAGACGCAGCAGGAAGTGTTAATGCGACTTCTGGGCTTGAGCCGACCACGGGGCGGACGGTTCACGCCGGCGGCAGATTACGTCCTGGACGCACGCATCCCGTCGGCCGGTCAAGTCGAATTGCGCATTCGCGGCGGCGACCTCGCCGTCATTGAACAAACGACCCTGACCGAAACCGACGACAAAAAACTCCTGGCCGCCGCCAAAAACTGGCTGACTGGGTGGATGTCCAGACACGCTGCCAAGCCGAAGCCTTTGAGGCCGTCGGCCGATGTTGAGGACAAGTGGGCAAGGAAGCAGGCGCGGGTGGAATATGAGATCGGAATGAGGCTTCGCAAAGAGTACCACAGGACATTACGCCGTTGCGATAAAATGTCACAACAGGAGCATAAGGAATTTGCCGAGTTCATCGTGCGTTACTGGCGGACACTTCGCCGGGCAGCCCAACTGGACCCGACCTGGGATGAGGCTGCCTACGCGGCGCTGTACACATATGGCAATCCCCGCCTTTACGTCGCCGGAAGTTCCTACGGAAAGGTTAATCGTTATAACCGTCCGGGAGAAAGTATCGATGCGAAGGAAAACTTCCTGAAAACGTTTCCAAAGTCGAAACATTACGAGAAGGTTCTCTGCGAATACGCCATAAGCGGCGTGTTTATGTTCAAGGCCAGGGTACCTCCGGGCCTGGACGCCCGGAGGATCAAACTCACCTACATGCGTAAGGGGTTGGATGGCTACGCTCGATACATGGAAAAGTATCGCCTGACGGGCAAGGCCGACAGCAGGCATCAGGCATATATGTGTTTCCGCCATTACATGTCCTGGTTACGCAAGTATATCGCTCTTGCCGAGCCGTCAGAGAAGGAACTCCAGGCGATAGTGGACGACTGGTCGGAACGATACGACAGGCATCCTGACAAGGCTCCACACAGCGACTTTGTCCGGTTGATAATCCTGCGTTACAAGGCCGACAAACCCGGCTACCTGGCACTGTTGAGAAAACTCCAGAAGCAATGGCCCGACCCGAAACACCCGCAGTGGAAAGAAATGAGAGATATGGTTCGCAATGCGCTGTCGGGAATGTTCTCCATGGACGGTAGCAAGCATTCTTTCCATTTATGGCTCATGGGCAAGCGCGGCATCGGCGACCTGCCCTACGTTGGATACGATGCCGCCGCCGAAGCCAGAAAAGCCAAAGAATTACGCGGTATGTTGCCTATTTATTGTCAAGGTTGGAAGAAGGCGCTGATTGCAGCAAGGAAGGAATTCAAAAAATTACACCCAAAAGTAGAGGTGATGTATTTCCAAATGCGCGGTGATAACAAACTGCTCAGCGCGGCCAATGGACCGACAAGTATCATCGCTTACGTCGGCCCGCTGACGGCCGAGCAGAGAAAGCGGCTGGAGGAAGTGTACGGAGGCAAACTTCAGGAGCAACTGATCGGATACAGGATTGATCCAGCCTCACCGTCGAAGCGCGAGCCGGTAATGCTGCTGATCGGCCCGAGGAGTCAGAAGCACAAAGTTGCGAATGAATTCGTAAAATTCCTCGCCACTCCCGCAGCCCGTGCGGCAATGGCGAAACACAACATCCATAACAAGACCGCCAAGCCGAAGACAACAATCGCACCGGCTGACAAAGACGCAGTCTCAAAGGAGAATTGATGTTTTTCAGGATGAATACAGTTACCCGGCTGGTCGCTTGTGCGGCGATTCTGCTGATAGCCGTAATCTCGAATGTCTTTGCGGAACCGGAACAGTCGAAGCGGAATGTCGATGCAACAACGGATGCCAAAGCGGGTCTGAAAACATGGGCGGTGATTTCATCGGCGAAAATTCAGAAGGCCGGTCTTGCCGACCTGTTGACCGCCGCACTCGCACGCGAAAAGGGTATCAAACTGGTCGAGCGCGACCGGTTGCGGCTGGTTGCCAAAGAACTCACACTGAGCAAAATGCTAGGCTCTTCGGGGCTTGCCCGGCGTGCGGGAGCCGGGAGGATACTCAAGGCCGATGCGCTCATTCTGCTGACCGACGAGACAAAGGACGGCAAGAACTTCGTCAGGTTGGTCATCAGCGATTGCCGGTGCGGCGCACGCCTGCGTGTAGATTACCTGCCCTTCGTGCCGGAGAAGATCGAACCGTTGGCCGGGAAACTGCTTGGGCTGATTAATGAAACACGCAGCCGTTTTCCCAGCGGGATAAAGCACGTCTTCGGTGTGCCGCATTTCGTATCTCGCAACCTCGTGCATGATTACGACCATCTCCAGGCGGGTTTTGCCAATCTGCTGGGCAACGCCCTGGCGTCAATGCCAGGCGTGGCGGTCATCGAAACGGAAGAGGCGCATCGCATTCGCCGCGAGATTAACCTTACTGACGGGGCGGACGTCAAACGTATCGTGCCGCTCTTCATCATCGAAGGCGAATTCAAGGTGCTCCGGCCTGCCAAAGCCAAAGGGCCGACTGTAACGTTCTCCCTGAAAATCACCGACGGGGCCAGGACGGTCAAGACTATATCTCCGAAGACGATGAAACTCTCCAAGGCCGGTGTATTCCTGCGAGAAGACGTTCCCCGTCAGATTCTCCAGATAAGAAAAAATCACGTAACGAGCCTGTCCGTGGACAAGCAGTTTGCCGCTCTGGTTTCGCGTGCGGATACGTTTGCAAGACTGGGCTTCTGGAAAGACTCCACAGGCCTCCGCGAGGCGGCACTGCTGCTGAAGCCCGACGTCGTGGAGCAGCGCATTCTGACAATTAAGGAAACATATCGGATTGTTACAGCCAACTGGCCGCGGGGAACGATCTCCGGCGCGGGGCACGAAGTGTTTGAACGCCTGTGCCGCAGTCGCCTTACGCGAAGACGCAGGGCATTGGATCATGTCGAATATCTTATTCGCAACCGCCAGGTTTCTCGTTCCGTTGCAATAAAACTCGTTCGCCAGACTATGGACTCAATTTACACCGTTCGAGCCAACTACAGCAGCAGGTTGACTGAAGAAGAACGGCGTAAGAAAGAATACCTGAAAAACGTCTATCCGCTCATTCTTGACCTTGCAGCGGAATCCAAGAAGGACTCTGGCCGGGTGTACTGGCAGTCCATTCTCATCACACTCACTTTGAGACGATGTGACGGAAACTTTCTCCTGAAAGAGGACCTGGATTTCTTGTATAAGATCCTCACGGAGGTGATTCCGAATGATTTCCCCCCCAGTCCCGGCGTTACATACCTCCTCTGCGATGTTCCTTATCGCCCCAGATATGGAGATGGACACAAGCGTTACCGGTTTTCATCGAAAGAATACCTGAGGTTTCTTTCTCGACTGAAACAGTCCGGCAAGCCGCTGGCCATCGTCTATTCGCGGTATGGTCAACTGTGCTATGAAGTGGTCAACATTAAGGACAAAGAAGATAAGGTAGTATTGAGAAAGTTGTGGGCAAGATGCAAATCGCTTATGTCTGAACCTTTACTCGGGCGCAATCGTTACGTTGCTCAAGGACTTCATAATATGCGGGATGTTATCCAGAGGCACCTCAATCCTCCGAAACCTTCCAGTCCCAAGACGACCCAGCCGCAACCGAAGTGTTCCACCGGACGACTGGTTTTCGAGGAAGTTCCGCTTCGACTGAAGCGGCTTTCCGGTGAAGTAGAGCCATTCAAGGGTGTAAGGTGGCGTTCAATGGGGGGTATCCAGCGTCTGGTGAAGTGTGGCGACGGGTTGGACGTGATGTGGCAGACCGGCGCGATACTGTTTATGCGTAAAAAAGGCCTGGTTGAGGAAATCTTTGTCGATAAGCAGCCGTACTTCTGCGACGTGCGATGGGACGGCCGAAATGTCTGGATCGGCACGGGCTGTGACGGTATATGGATTGTTTCGCCGGAAGGTAAGTTACTGGCCAAGATTGGAAAGAAACAGGGTCTCCCGCCTTCCGACCAAGGCCTCTTGTTGCATCCAATCGCACCCGGAAAGGTCTGTGCGATCGGATCGTTCGGTTTGCACGATCGAGCATGGTGTGCGATTGTGGAATTCGACGGTAAAGACGGCAAGGTCAACATCTTTCACCGCGCGACGCGCGTGCCCATGCCCGGTGAAGATGACAAAAAACTCGGCAGGGATACGGCTCTGGTCTTCCGGCCCAGTTGGATTCATGAATTCGATACGGGCAAGAAGGACGGTAATCGGATCCTCTTGGTGGGGCGGTGTACGCCTTGTAGTGAAGGGCGATACTGGCCGTTGCGGATCGACCTGAAGACCCTTCGGGTCTCCCTTTTCGAACGCGGTGATTTAAGCTTCGCCAGTAACATGTCCAGCCAATCCTATTTCAGTCGGGACGGAAAGTTTGTGGAGGGCGGCCGCATGTTTTTCCACGATGGGTGGGTGTATGCAGTAGGTTCTACTTCCTGGTCTCGCTTCAATCCGAAGACATGGGAATCCGAGCGCCTGAATCCCGGCCGGCTGCCGTACAAGTATTCAATCTTGGAAGCACACGGTTACCACGCCGTCTCCGCCCATTACGGTCTGGTTGCGTGGGACTGCAAGGGTACTTTTTATTCCATCAGCGTGAAGAACCTCTCTGCGACCACCAGGCCGACATCAAACAAGGCCGGTGAGAAAGAATGGGTCGGTGGTTGTCCCTATCGCGTGATTGTCGTGAAACAACCTCCGTCAAAATCGTCTAAATAATAGGTGATGCGAATTACAGGAAAATCTGAATGAGCGAAACTGCCGCAATGCAATTAGGCGATCACGTGGGGCGGATGTATCGGGTTGCCCTTCGGATCGTCGGCGATGCGAATGATGCACATGACATCGTTCAGGACGCCTGCGTAAAGGCGCTGCGGAATGTCGCCCGATTTGACGGGCGGGCGGCACCGGCGACCTGGCTGCACCGCATTACCGTCAACTGTGCAAGGGATCACCTCCGGGCACGACGGCGGGCAATCAGGGACGGATTGAGCATGAATGACGAAATTACAGGAATGTTGGCAGCGACGGAAACGATGCCTTCAGCCAGGGCGGAAAGGCGGGAACTGTACGACATCGCCTCGACGCTGGTCGAATCGCTGCCGGACGACTGCCGCAGCGCATTTATACTGACGCAATTGGACGGCTACAGTTACGACGAAGCCGCAATCATCGACAACCAGCCTCGCGGCACAATGGCGTCGCGTGTGTTTCGGGCCAAGAAGATACTTCTGGAACAGATGAACGCCCGCATTGACGGGAGGACCCAATCATGAAAAACAAAACCGATGAAATCCTGTTGTCGCAACTGGCCGACGGCGAACTGGAAAGCGACCAGATCAACGACGTTCTGCTGGACGTACTGGACGATGCCGACCGAAGCCGGCAATTGGCCGAGCATCTCCGGCTTCGCCAGTCGCTGGGACAATGGCGGCGTCAGAAGCCCGCCGGCCCCGTTATCGCAGTTTCGGACCATCCGAAGCGTTATCACTTTCCCTGGCGTTTGGGCGGCCTGGCCGTTGCGGCGATGCTGGGCGGGGCGCTTGTCCTGGCCGGTATCTGGGCCGCTGGCGACTTGGGGCGGAACGATAAAAACGGCGGCTTGCCAACTCTCGATACCGTAACCGCTGAGCAGATGCGACAGGTGGCTAGCGTCTTTGCCCTGCGCGAATCGGTGGCCGGTCCTCTGAAGTGGTACGCCGCCGATGATGAGAAAATACAACTGGCCTCGGCAAGGGGGTCCGAGGTCGGTCGCAAGCCCGTAGCCGTTCTGCTCCGGCTGGCGCCGACGGGAGCGGACTCGGCGCAGGCGAGAACATATGTCATCGTCTGCCGCGACAGAGAGTCTGCGACAATCGAGTTTCCCCAGGCCGGGGGCGCATCAACTGTCCGCTTGCACCTGCTGCCAGGTGTGAGGGACGGAAAGGTGAATATCCAGTATGCCATCACCGTTGACGGCCCTGAACTCGCCCCAAAAACCTCTGCCGCACTGTCCGGGCAGCGCCTCGTCGGGCTGGAGCATACACCGCTGGGACAACTTGCACTGGCAGACGAACTCGTCAACGTCGATGCCAGCGCATGGGTAATACGCAAAGGGCTGAAATGAACATCCGATATGCCATACTGACGGTGACTTTGGCCTTGGTTGCGTCCGCATCCCGGGCAAAGCAGCCGCCCATAACATTCGCGCGCAGCGGCAAGACCGCTTCGGTGTACTTGGCAACGGACAAGGACCGTCCCGTTCAATCCGTTGTCCTGCGGGCTTACGGGCGTGTTTGGACAAAACCCGCAAAAAAGGCCATCCTGATTGACAAGCAGGACCGGGCTAATGTCATTTGGCTCATCGACGTGCCGAACGTCCGAGTGCCTGCTGTGTTTCGCATTACACCCGTCAAAGACGCAAAACGCACACTTGGCGAAGTGGTTGCCTATCCCGACAGGCCAGTGAATTGGGACAAGAAGACCGTGCTTTACGCAACCGAAACGCCGTATTGGTTCAACCAGTGGGCGGATACCATCGGCCTGCCGGTAACATACATACTTCCAGGAAAACTGGATGGATGGCGAAAATCGAAAGACAAGGACAAGAAGCATCTGCTAATCATTGGCAGCAAGGTCGCGGGTAAAAAGTTCGCGGATACGCTCGCTATTGCGAAGAAACACAAAATCAACGTCATGGTGCTCGAAGCAAACTGGTTCGGCGATAAATCAGGCAAGGTTACGGTCCAGCCCAAACAGATGGCCGGCGGGTTAGTGAAGTTGCGCAAGCAGAAATGGTCCAGACCGCCGGCGTTCCGCTCGCACCGAAAGCCCTGGCCCGGAATCGCCAATCGATGGGCATGGATAAGCGATAAGGAAGGCCTGCCGCTGGTGGAAAAACTGGCCGTCGTCAGCATGCCTTTGATGGCGGTTCGCCCGGTAATACTGAATTATCTGCCCTGGGAGGAGCAACTCGGCCGGTCGGAACAGACCGACGAACTCTTGCGAGCGACACTGGCAGCAGCAGCCGACTCCACTTTTTCAGGGGGCGGTTGGCGTAGCCTTAGCGTCGTCCATCCCAAGCGGGAGAAACTGGACGAGAAAGATCGTCCGGTGCTCACGGCAGCCGCATCGGGTCCCATTGCATTCAAAGACCGGCCATGGACAGTGCACGTGCTGGATGTCCGCGGGACAGATCGTCTGCCTGAAGGGCTTCTTGAGGAGTTGAAGGCCTTGGAGAGGCGAGTCGGCGCGGATACCGAAAGTGTGCTGATTCTCGGCGACGACCCGCTGCTGGACGATTGGAAATGGGCAAAGATCAATCGGAAGAAAAAGAAATTCAAAAGGGGCGGCATCGCCTGGTTGCCGGACGACACGCTGCCGCCGTCAGTGAAAAATCAGATACGACTGATGTTGAAACTTACTGAATTTGGGATACCTC
>JAUVIQ010000030.1 GCA_030592655.1 Planctomycetales bacterium
GGATTTTGCAATTGGCCCGAATTGGCCCCAATTGGCCCCAACGGTTCCCATTCGTTCCCAATGGTTCCCAATTGGCCCGAATCGGCCCGTTTCGGCCCGAAAAGTTACCCAAGGCAAATCATTTTTGAACCAGATCCAAATTTTCGATTTCCAACCTGTCCCGTTGCGGATTGGAACGATGTCTGGTAGATTCTTCGTTCAATCCCAACGGGACAGGTTGGAAAAAGGAGACTGGAACTGGAAATAAGACCTTTTCAAGGTTGGCGTTATAACGCTGCCGGCGGCGACATCAGCAAATTGATTGCTCCGCCTTATGACGTTCTTTCGCAGGCGGATAAGGATGTGTTACTTGCCGGTGATGCGTATAACATCGTGGCGGTTGACCTGCCGCATGTTCCGCCGAAGCAGGTCGGACCGGATGAGGCATATCGCGCCGCTGCCGAGCGTCTGGACGAGTGGAAATCGGCAGGCCTGCTAATCCAGGACGACAAGCCGGCGATTTACGCCTATCAGCAGACGTACGAATGGGCGGGAAAAACCCATACGCGTAATACGATAATCGCCCGCGTCCGCGCTACCGAGTTCGGAAAAGACGTCATCCCGCATGAGAAAACCTTCGCAGGCCCCAAAGCCGACCGTCTGAAACTCACCGAATACACGCAGACACAACTGTCCCCGATATTCGGATTCTATAACGATCCGGGCGGAGCCGTTTCAGCGATACTCCAATCGGAAATCGACGGCGAACCCGACGCCGCCGGTTCTCTCAATGACGTAACGGAGAAACTTTGGGTCATCTCCGATGAGAAGATCGTTGATTCGGTCGCATCAGCCCTCCGCGACGAACCGGTTTTCATCGCCGACGGGCATCACCGATACACAACAGCATTGAATTACCGCAACAGCCTCGGCGAAATAGCCCACGACCACCCCGCCAATTACGTTATGTTCGTCCTTGCGGCGATGGACGATCCGGGGCTGATCGTCCTGCCGACGCACCGTATTATTCGCCGATTGAACGGCTTTGACCTGGAGAAATTCGTCGCCGACACCGGCGACGTTATGGATTACGAACCGGTCCGGCCAAAAGCATCCGACGTTACCGACGCCGACGCTTTTCTTAAACCATTTGGTCGTCATGCGATGGCGATGGTTGGCCGGGACGGCGCGTATGTCGGGAGGCTGAAGGATATTTCCGTGATGAAGGACCTCGCGCCCGACGAGATCGACGCCTGGCGCGATTTGGACGTAGCCATTCTTCACCGGCTCGTGATCGAGAATTTCCTGGCGGATTTCCGGACGGACGATACGTCCACAGACTACACAGCCGACGGGTCGGCGGCGTTATCAGCGGCGGAATCGGCCGATCTGGTCGTGCTGCTCCAGGGAACGCCGATCGAAGCGGTTCGCCAAATCGCCCTGGCCGGAGCCGTCATGCCGCACAAGAGCACCTATTTCTATCCGAAACTCGCTACGGGAATGGTTCTGTACGGGTATTAAACACTGTATTTCCAATGTCCGTTTCCGCCAGCCCCAACGGGGCGACAGAACCCTTTACCAACAATGCTTTTTCGCCCCCTCTGAGCGGGAAAGAGAAAAAGGGGATTTTATAAAAGACCCTTATATGCCCCCGCTGAAGCAGGGGCCTGTTACAAAACAACGAATGAGAATCTTTTGCATAATATGTGTTACTCTGAATTGAACCATGACATTCTGGACTATCCTGCCCGAACAGTGTAAAAATCCATCGACTGGTCGTGGTTTTGTCGGACCTCCGGCGGAAAGGAATTGGAATATGCTGATACCGTTGAAAGTGGATGTGCCCATGTGTCGCCAGCCGTTGGTCAATTACGCATTGATTGCGATAATTGTCTGTGTCAGCATAGCCGGCTTTACCGACGATGATTTGTTTTGCAAACTTGCCGGGATTGGAATAGAGACCGCCGAAGGAATAGAGACCGTCGAAGGCGAATCGTTCTTCATCCGCGATATTCAAATCAGATTGTCAACTGACGACTTCCCTCTGCCTGTTTTGGCGATAACGTCTTCTTTCCTGCACGCCGGCTGGCTGCACCTGATAGGCAACATGTTGTTCCTGTGGGTCTTCGGTAACGCCATGAACTATAAGTTCGGGCACCTGGGTTACCTGGGGCTTTACGTTGTTGCTGCTTTGGCGGGGGGCATGGCGCACTATGTTTTCGCCGGGGGCCCTGTAGTGGGTGCTTCCGGGGCAGTCTATGGAGTGATGGGGGCATTCCTGGTTTACTTTCTACGTAATGACATAATAATTATGTTTATACCCTTTCTAATCCTGCCTATTTATATTCGCATATGGCGATTCTCCAGTGGATGGATAATCCTTTTTTGGTTTGCGTGGAACGTCTTTTATCTATCCTTGGGTGCCGATATGGGAATAGCCCTTTGGGGGCACGTCGGGGGATTCGTAGCCGGGTTTGCTATCGCCCTGCTTTGTGCATGGACCGGTTGGATTAAACCCACTCAGGACGAACAGACCCTGTTACAGGTTTTGGGAATCCGCCCGTAACGTTGCTTACGCCGGTTTCAGTCCGGCGTATTCGAGGATGAGCGTCTTTTTTCCGGCGTAGCGGAACTGTACAACAGCCCTGGTTCGCGTACCGTCGTAAGACGTTTCCAGAACCTTTCCTGTCCCGAATTTTTCGTGGCGGACGAGTCGGCCCCTGCTTATTCCGGCGAATTCGTCCGGTAGAGAGTCGCTCGCCTCCATGGCCTCGATTATCCTGCGATTGTCGATGTCTTCGTAAAATCCGTCGCAGGCACGCTTTACGCCGATAGCGGGGCGATACGACGGCATTTCGGGTGTGGTTTTATCTGTCCGGCTGATTGATTCGTCGCCGATTTCGGCCAGGAAGGGCGATTCGACCTGCCGGGTCGTCTTGCCCCTCAATTGGCGATACTTCACCGAAGTCAGGTACAGTCGGTCCTGCGCGCGGGTCATTCCGACAAATGCCAACCGGCGCTCCTCTTCGGTATCTCGTTCTTTCCCATCGCCGCGACTGAACGGCAGCAGGCCTTCTTCGCACCCGATGATAATCACTGCCGGAAATTCCAGACCCTTGGCTGCGTGAAGCGTCATAAACGTAACGGCTCCGGACTCCGAATCGACCATATCGACGTCGCTGACAAGGCTGACCATATTGATATAGTCCGACAGTGTCGCGTCGGGATTGTCCTGGTCGAATTCAGCAGCCGAGGTAATCAGTTCCTCGACGTTGCGAAGCGCCTGTCGCTGCTCATCGCTTGCGGGTTTTGAGCCTGTGCCTTTCATAGTCGCTTCAAGCCCGCTGTGAATTACGACTCGCTCAACGATGTCCCGGACGGGGTTGTTGAGTTCGGTTGACAATTTGTTTATCAGTTGGCTGAAGGCGGCGACGCGGGCGGCGGCGGCTTTGGGAAGCCCCGCTACCGATGGGTCTCCAGCGGCTTCAAGGAGGGATACGCCCGCGGATTCAGCGGCTCCGGCGAGTCGCGCCAGGGTCGTTGCGCCGATGCCGCGAGCGGGAACGTTGATAATCCGCCGGCACGCAAGGTCGTCGTCGCGGTTGAGAAGCAGGCGCAGGTACGCCAGCACGTCTTTGATCTCTTTGCGGTTGTAGAACTCAACGCCACGGGCAATCTGGTAAGCGATGCCCGCCCGGCGGAATGCCTGCTCAAGCAGGCGGCTCAGCGCGTTGACGCGATAGAAAACGGCTATATCCCGGCAGGGGACGTCTTCGGCGACCAGTGCGGTAACGATTTTCGTTACTTCGTCGGCTTCGGCGTGTTCGTCGTCGGTGCGGATAACGTTGACGTTGGAACCGCCGCCGCGAGTGGAGATAAGGCGCTTGGGCTTTCGTTGCCGGTTATGGGCTATCAGGCTGTCGGCGGCTGAAAGAATCGGCTCGGTCGAGCGGTAATTTTCCTGCAGGCGAACGACCAGCGCGTTGGGGTAATCGGACTCGAATTCGAGGATGTTGCTGATGTCGGCGCCTCGCCAGCCATAGATGCTCTGGTCGGGGTCGCCGGTAACGCAGATGTTTTCATGATCCATGGCGATAGTGTGAACGATGAGGTACTGGGCGTGGTTGGTGTCCTGGTATTCATCGACGAGGACGTAACGGTATCTCTGTCCCAGCATCTGCCGGATGTCGGGATGGTCGCGCATCAGGGAGGCGGTTCTAAAGAGAAGGTCGTCGAAATCCAGGGCGCGGTTTTCAGCCAGGATGCGCTGATAAAGTTGATAGACCCGCCCAGCCGTTTTCTGGAAAAATCCCTTGGCCTCGGCGGCATAGCGATTTGAATCGATGAGCATGTTCTTTGCCCGCGAGATGGCTGATTGAATCGCACCGGGAGCGAACTGGTCTTTGGGAATCTCCAGGCGTTTTAAGGCGTCTTTGACGCAGCGGGTCTGGTCGTTTTTGTCGTAGATGGAAAATTCCTTCGGCAGGCGTGCAGCCTCGGCGAACTCGCGCAGCAGACGAAAGCAGAAAGAGTGAAAGGTTCCGACGACGGCTCCACGTGAGACGCCGAGCGACTCGATTCGCCGCTTCATTTCGCCGGCGGCTTTGTTGGTAAAGGTAATCGCCAGGACGGACCACGGCGAAGCGCCCTGGCTGATGAGATACGCCACCCGTCGGGTGATTACGCGGGTCTTTCCGCTTCCCGCGCCGGCCAATACCAGCATCGGTCCGTCAATGTGCGTAACCGCCCGCTTCTGCGATTCGTTTAAGTCCGAAAGTAAGTCCAAGGTAAATCTCCGATAAAAATAAGACCTTCACTATATCACGCGGGGACAAGACATCCAATAGGCATTCGGCATTGGGCATTGGTGGCACAGGCCCCTGGGGCCCTTTGCGGGGGTTTGGCAGGGTTGTTTCTGTTTAATTCCAGGATTCAGGGAAATCCCGGAATTATAAAGATAGGACGTTCAATAACCCTCGGCCACCAATGCCAAATGCCTAATGCCTTCTTCGTTAAGTGTTACTAAAGCCTGCTCGTGGGATTCCGATGAATGTCATTGGGGGCAGCGGCTGGAACCTTATGAGACGCAAAGAAGTCCTGACAACCGGGGAAGTGGCGAAGATATGCAGCGTAGCGCCGCGTACGGTCAGCAAGTGGTTCGACACGGGCCGGTTGCGGGGTTATCGAATCCCCGGAAGCAGGGACCGGCGAATTCCGAGGACACAACTCATTCGCTTTATGAAGGACCACGGGATGCCTCTGGCTGAACTGGAAGGAAATGTTACCCGAATACTCCTCGTCGCCTCCGAATCATCCGCCCTGACCGACATTCTCGCTAAGGTGGACCGGTACGAACTTCAGATCGCGTCCAATGATTTCGAAGTCGGAATGAAGGCCGGCGACTTCCATCCGCACGTCATTCTTGTGGACGTACAGGCCGGCGCGATGGACGCGAAGGAAATTATCAGGAATCTGCGGTCCAATCCGTCTCTGACCGCCACCAGGGTCATCGCCCTGACCGGCACGACGACAAACGGACAAAAGCGCACCCTCCTTCGGCAGGGATTCGACGACGCAATCAGCGCTCCGTACGAATTCGACGCTCTCATCGCCACCATCGAAAACGCCACTGACCTTATCTCGTAGTCCGAAAAAGGGGACGGGAGTCTTTTTCATTCCGATTTGCATCGCGGCGCCTCTCTTCCTACAATAATCCCTATGAAAAACTTACTTGTCTTGATGTGTCTCGTCGGCTTGGTGTCCGGGTGTGGCGGTCATTCCGGAATCCTGATCAAACCCGTTCCGCTGGACCAGAGGTTGGTCGAATCGGTCGTTCAGGCCGAAGCCGGATGGTTCGTCGGAAAGATCGCACTTATCGACGTCAGCGGGTTAATCGTCAATGATCGTATAGGCCCGATGTTCGGCGCTTCCGAGAACCCGGTAAGCATGTTCGCCGAGAAACTCGACGTCGCCGGCAGGGACAAATCCGTCAAAGCCGTTGTCCTCCGCATCAACTCGCCGGGCGGAACAGTCCAGGCTACCGAAGCAATGCACGAACGCCTGAAACGGTTCCGCAAAGAAACCGGCAAGCCCGTAATCACGTGCATAACCGACGTCGGGGCGTCGGGGGGATACTATCTCGCCTGCGGTTCGCAGCGGATTATCTGCCAGCCCAGCACTATTACCGGATCGATCGGCGTGATAATCCAGACGGTCAATTTCACCGGGACGATGAAGATGCTGGGAATAAAGGCCGACGCCATAACCTCAGGCCGGCTCAAGGCAATGGGAAGCCCGCTGAAGGACCTGACCGAGCAGGAACGGAAGATATTCCAGAATATGGTCAACGAGTTCTATGAGCGATTCGTCGAAGTTGTAGCCGACGGTAGAAGCGGCCTCGACGTGGAGAAAGTTCGTAAATTGGCGGATGGTCGGGTCTTCACGGGGCGCCAGGCGGTGAAAATTGGTTTGGTCGATCAACTCGGCGGCCTACAGGACGCCATCGCTCAAGCCAAAAAAGCAGCGAGCATCGAAAAGGCCAGGGTTGTGATGTATCATCGTCCGCTGGGGTATCGGGCGAACGTATATTCAACCGCACCGGCAGGGATGCCCCCTATGCAGATAAATCTGATTAATCTCAACGTGGCCGAACTGTCCATGCTACGCAGGCCGGGCTTCCTGTACCTCTGGAGCACCGACCTGGAAGCCGGAAAAAGCGAATGATGAATATCGAAGTGAAAGATGCGCCATGGCTATAAAAGTTCGCTGTCAGCAGTGCCGTAAGAAAATATCCATCGATGAAGCCTTCGCCGGTGGTAACTGCCGATGTCCGTATTGCAAGGCGATAACGACAGTTTCCGTCAGGTCGGCGGTTTCCCGCGCAGCCAGACCCGACAGACCCGATACGCCGACAGCAGTGCCAGACTCACAAGTTCTGCAAATCGAATCGGCAGAAGCCGTCCCGCAGGCCAAACCGGTCAGGGTGCAGGGAATTGTAACGCTGGTGCTTTCGGGATTCCTGGCGCTGCTGCTGGTGGCCGGAGTGATTCTGATTGTGAAATATGTCGCGATGGGCGAATCGACGACTCCTAAAGGGCCTGCAGGCGCTAACGGTCAGGTTCACAAGACAAACGGGAACGGAGCAGAGATACCCACCGACGACAACGGCGACGGCGAAAACCTTCCGCCGATGCCGGACCCGACCAATCCATTCACCGTCAAGGGGCCTAATGTAGCGGGGATGGGTATAACCGGGCCTGTGGTCTATGTGCTGGATGGGTCTTCGGGGACGCGGGATTTATATGATCCGATAGTGGCTGTCGTGCGATATTCGATCCTCGCGATGGGTTTGGGGGAAAAATTCAACGTAGTCGTCCTGAACGACGAAGGCTTCAATCCGCTCGGAGATAGATGGATAACCGGCGGCGAGGCTGGGGATGAGAAGGCAAAGCAGTTCCTGGCGGACTGCCAGCCTGAAGGTGAAACGGACCTGGCGGGCGGGATTCGCAGGGCAATGAAGGCGAACCCCAAAACCATCGTGGTGCTGACCGGCAAAGCCGTCGTCGGCGCGGACGAATTGGCGAAACAGGCCAAGCAGGCCGACGTCGGAATCTTTACCGTGATGCTGGATTCGCCTCCCGATGCCGTCAAGGTGATGGAAAAACTCGCAGCCGATACATCAGGCCAATGCCGACAGTTCACAAGCGACGATCTGGTGAACTTGCTTTCAGAGGCATCGCCGCTGCCATAGTATGTGTTACGGACTACTGTTCTGTCAATTTTCAATTGATGGTGGCACAGGTTTGTAACCTGTGCCTATTACACAGGTTACAAACCTGTGCCACCCACAAATTCAAGGTTGACGGAGTACTACTACCAACGACATCAAAACCATAGGAGATGCACCATGTCGAAATTTAGGAAGTTATCAATCACATTGGGTCTGGCTATAATTTTTTCATTAACCTCCGCTGTGTCGGCTCAAAAGGTGGACATTGCCGTCTATAACCCCGGCGCCGACGGTGGAACAAGCCTCGGTGAAGAAGGCATTATGAAATGCCTGAAATCCGCGAAAAATCTCGATGCCGATTTTGTTACCGATCTGTCACACGCCAGCCTCAGGAAATACAAAGTCCACGTTCTTCCGCTCGTTACGAAATTCGGCGACAAGGCAAAGGCGATGGACTGGCGGTGGGAGATAATAAACTACGTCCACGGCGGCGGAAGGATACTTCTGACCTCGGACAACACCGGTATCAGGGGCGAGATACCCGACAGCCTCTTTCCAACGATTATGGAGGGACACAGGACGGTCGGACGCAGGACGGTCAGACCCATAAGCATATATTCCGTCAACAAAGGCATAGAGCCGTTCAATCCGGCGTACCGATACCAGACGGAACTCCGCCGGGGAAGTAAGGGGGTTGTGTTTCTTCGGAACGACCGATGGGGCAATATCGGCATTGTCGGCAACTACGGCAAGGGGAAGGTATTGGCGCTCGGCTTCCCGCTGGGCGTCGCATCATCCTCAAGAGGATACCGTCGGAAACAAAGGTATTCGGGTAACAAGGATGTCGTCCCTCAAGGACAGGAAGCGAAGATGCTGCTGAACGCCATCGACTGGCTCGCCGGCGAGGAAAGGTACGAGATTCCCAACGTATGGATAGAGGCCCGCAAACTCAAACCCCTTAACAAGGGTCCATCGCGGATCCTGGATTCGGGCGCTGAAGGCGGTCCTGTCAGGCTCAAAGCCGGAGCGGCTGCGGTGGATATAACGCCGCTGAATCCCGTGGGCAAAACCCGTATTTTATCAGGCCTGGGCAGACAAAGGCTCAAATGCAAGGGCGTACACGACCGCCTGATGCTCAGGGCCCTGGTTCTGGATAACGGCAAGACCAAGGTAGCCATTATCGCCATAGACAAGATCCAAACTTTCGGTCGTGCTACAAGTAGCAGGATTCGCAAGGCAATAAAGGACAAGACGGGCATCGCCGAGAACAGTATCCTCATAAACTGCACGCATTCCCATTCGTCAACAAGTTCCGGAGGCATTGACCTTCCCGCCAAGGCAATCGAGGCGGTCTGCCTTGCAAACAGTCGGCTTCGGAAAGCGAGGCTGGGCGTCGGATCGAAGATGATTTACGGAATCTGTGCCAATATCCGCAAGAGGTGGCACGACGATTACTCCGGGCTTTGGGGAAACCAGCAGCCCAATCCCGACAGCGTGATGAATAACGAATGCGGCGTTATCCGGGTGGAGGACGACAACAGGAAACTCATCGCCATTGTGGTCAATTACACGGGGACGCCGTCGTCGGCTGGAGGAACGCCGTACATCAGCGGGGACTACGCCGGAATCGCCACGCACCACCTTGAGAAGAAATTCGGCTGCACGGCCATGTTCCTCCAGGGCTTCCAGGGCAACGTCTTTACCAGCGCATTCCGCATCAACAGGACGATTAAGGACGCCGAGCGCCTGGGGAAGAAACTTTCCGACGAGGTTATTTCCATTGTTCCGCACATAGACGTCAAAAGTCAGATAAAACTTGCCGCGACACATAAGTACATCTCGCTTCCGACGAAGAAAGGCGCCATTGAAACTGAAACCCAGACACTGCTGATCGGCGATTGTCTGCTTATCTTCAGCGAACTGGAAGTTTATGTGGAGATAGGTTTGAGGCTTAAGAGGGCGCTGTCAAAGAGGTTTTCTCACGTATTCTGCTGCGGTGTTGGCAGATTGTGCGGCAGGTACCTGTCCTGGCGGCGTGGCTTCGGAGTCGAGCATCGGACCGCCGACGCACGGAAGGAGGCGTATTCCGAGGACGGCGAAGGCGTCATGGTGAAAAATTTCATGAAAATGGCAACAGATGTGGAAAAGAGCAAATAAGAAAGATTTTTCAGAAATTCCAACTCGCTAGTTCCGGCGGGGAAAGTATCTCAACGCGGACAATTCGCCAGCCCGCACCCCGGTTTCGCCGGCCTATTGATCCGACCCACAGCCTGCGGAAAACCGCAGACTGCGGGTCCAACAACTTTTTCTATCGCCGTACGGTTCGATCCCGACATACGTCGGGACTTACCGCAAGCCGGCAACGGTAAAACTGGCTGCTGACTACCGGTTACTGCCGACGGCGGCGGATAAGAACTCCCAGTCCACCAATACCCAGCAGCGCCAGCGTCGCCGGCTCGGGAACTATATGCACGCCGTTCAACGCAGGGGTTTGACCAGTGCATGTTACCACCAGATCGCCGCCGGCATTCCGAGAGATACCGGAAAATGAGGCAACGTTACCAGCGACTTCGGTGCAACCGGATATACTGAACGTCTGGCTGGTTCCATTAATGTCCACGGTAATATTACATGGGCCAATACTGTATCCGGTCGTGAAGATCACGTCCAAATCGTAACTCAAGTCCGGCACTGCCTCTATCGTCATTACTATACCACCAGCTGCCTGGCTATAGTAGGCATCCGTGGCGACCGCATCCGGATAGCCGGTGGAATTGGTTCCGCTACAAGAAAACGGCCCACCGAGACCGGTGATGCCATAATTGTACTGGGTGGAGTCGTCCCAGTCGGTTACAGTACCAGAGTCGGACGTGATGGTATCCCACCCCGACTCGCTGCCGCTATTCGACGACAAGTCGATCTGCATAAGCACCGCCTGCGCCGGTCCAGCCATCGCCAATACCGCCACTACTGCCAATAGAATCGTTACATTTCTCATCTTTGCTCTCCTTTCTGATAGGAATTTCCCGCGAAGCGCCCGGCGGCAACACACCGCCGATACAAACGCTCCACAATTACAAACTACTTCGCCTTACCGTTTTCTCTCCATTGCGCCTCCTTCTTTCGAAAATAGGGACTTGGGACTGGAAATCCGAAATCCATAATCTGCAATCGTTTCATCTCCTTTCTCCGGACGCTTTCAACTCTGTCCGCGCCAGACGCCTCATGTTTTCAGACCTGTCATTTCGTGTTGCACCAGATTGATACTTCGATGATAGGAATTGTACTATAACACCTGAAAATTGTCAATGGACGGGGGTAACTTTTTGTTGGACTATTATGATTTGCGTCTTCGAGTGGAATTTCGGGGTCGGGGAGCCCGGGCCGCTTTGACAGCCGCTCGGCGGTATCGGGCGGGGTTGACGCCGTTGATTCGGCGGAACAGACGGCTGAAATAGCAATGGTCATCGATCCCCACCAATAAGGCTATTTCGGAAACCTTCAATTCGGTCAGCAGGAGTTGCCTGGCGGTCTCCATGCGAACCTCCGCGAGGTACTGCATGAGGGTCATGCCGGTGGCGGTCTTGAACTCTCGACAGAGGTGCCCGGTGCTGCTGTCGGCCGCTTCGGCGATGTTCTCCAGGTTGATTGACATGTGGTAATTGGAATTGATAAATTCCTTGGCGGCCTGTACCCTGCCGGGGAAATTCTTTGACTTTGATTTTACTGATTTGCGGCGCGATTGCGGGAATTCGCGGTCGAGTCTGTGGTGCATTGATACGATCGGTGAGCGCACGGAGAAGGAACTGGCCCGCAGGCATCGATGCATGAACTCGATGAGGATACCTTGCCCGACGCCGGCGTAATTGGGCGGCCTGGACCGGACCTCTTCCAGCAGAGAAGTCATCAGCCTGTTAAAGTGTCTGCCCCGAAGCAGATGAGGGCGGGTTGCTTCCAGTACGTCTTTTCGAGGCACGACGCGGAGTATCTGTGTCCAAACGGCCAGGGGATAAGTTCTCATCCACAAAGTCGAAGATGGTAGATCGGGATCGAGGTCGTCGATCAGGTGCGACGTCGCCTGGACCGGCGCGTGAGGGGTCCCAGCCGGTAGGAGCACCATCCTGCCAGGCGTAAAGATAAACGTCTTGTTACCTATGCAGTACGTCGCCTTGCCCGTCAACCCGATTGCAAGCTCTTCCCTGCGAAACCGCCCCTTGCGGCGCCCCTTGCATGGTTCCGTTTTATCACAGTCGTCGGGGGTAATCTGCTCCGGAAGGATCAGTTTGCCGATGCCGTCGCGCTCAATCCAGGGCAGGATTCGATCAGCGATAACATTGTGAATTGCTTCACGGATACTTTGCATTGCTTCATCATACCATACCGCTTTCACGAAAAGTCATTTTGTCTCAGAAATTCCAACTCGCCAGTTCCGGCGGGGAAAGTATCTCAACGCGGACGATTCGCCAGCCTGCCTTGAGTCTGGCCCATTCCAGACGCCAGGCTGTATCGACGTACTCGTTGCTTTCCAGGATGACCCGAATCTTCACTTCCGTTACGGCCTTGTCGCCGGTGATGGTTGTTGCAGGTCCGACGGTGTGGAAGCGATCGACAGGCCTGCGACGCAGCGCCATTCTACCGGTCTGGATTATTCCATTTTTATTGATAGTCCGTCCGCCGGAGGCAGGGGCGAGACAGGACTCGTCGAGGTGTTCGACGACGACGTCCAGGTCGCCGGACTCGACGCTTCGAGCGATATCGGCTATGGCTGAATTTATCTGCTCAAGGTCCGTTTCCACGAAATACGACGTCAGTCCGACCGCCAGACCCAGCACGGGCGCGACAAGCAGCGCCAAAGTCCATCTTCGCGTCCGCCGACCATGCCAGATCGCAGCCACTGCCGCCTCGGCCACGATCAATATGATAAAAATCGCCAACGGCGTCTCAAAAAGCAATCGCTTCAGAGTTTCCATATCGGGAATCTAACGTTACCCCAAATGCAAGTCCATAAGAATCCGAAGCGCGCTAAAGTTTCATCCCCGTCCGTTACGATAACATTGGAGAGATACTCGTCATGCCGAAAACAGTGTCTGAAAAAACGATGAAGATCGGCGAGGCCGCCAATGCAGCCGACGTCTCGGCGCAGACGATCGAGTACTACATCATGCTGGGACTGGTTACACCCATAACCACTACCGGTTCACGCAGGCGCTCCTTCGATAAAAAAACCGTCAAAAGGATCAAACTCATCCGCGAACTCAACGACAGCGGGTACACACTCCGCGAAATCCGCACGACATGGCTACGGAAGCGGTGAACCGACTCCGAAAACCGCACAACGCAACCTGTTCGAGAATCATTATCCTGCGCTTGACATGCCCGCCTTCGTTCTCTATTATCATCACATCTTAAATACGGTTTTTTTCAGAACTCCACCGAAAGGGAAGACTCATTATGACCAGACGCACCATAGTCGTTCTGTTTATGATGCTTTCTACCATTGTCCTCTGGTCCAAATCGGCCGACGGAGCCGGCGTGCCGAGCCTGGAAGACCTCGATAAGTTGAAAGTTACCGTCCACCTGAGACGTGTTGACCGGAAAAAAGTTGAAACTTATATCGAGCACTGGGTCGAGCAGATGAAGAAGGCTAATAAGGTCGCGGATACAGTCAAGGCCAGGAAAGCCCTCGCCGACGGATATAACGCTCATAACGTACAACCCTGGCAGACTGCGTATGCGGAGATTTCGTCCAAGAAGATTCCCGTTCTTTTGAATCTTCCAGACAGGGTCAAGCAGATACAGGCAGCCATGGCCGTTGCGACGATGCCTCAATATACGATTCAGCCTGCCCTCGAGAAGATGTCCCGGCACAAGAACCCAGCCGTCAGGTACTGGGCGGCGCGAGGATACCGTCCGGCAGTCAGGAAGATGCTGCTTTTCCCCGGACGCGAAAAGAAAATGCTGACGACGCTGGAGCAACTCGGAAGGAATGAATCCGGGCCGATCCTGGCAGTCGTCCTGCAAACACTGAATATGCACACCGGAGGGGGAAGAGATAAAGATGCGGTTATTCGTCTCAGACCGATCCTGGATAAGGTCTGGATGGCGAGGATCAAAGACCTCCACGACGGAAAGGACGGCGTAGTCGATGCCTATCGAAGGGCCGTTATCTTTTTCGACCCGGTCGATGAGGACGACAGGAAAAAGGTCCTGCAAATGCTGGTCGATGCGCTGGAGTCGGCTTCGAAAGGCTTCGACAAGTCGGTAAGCAGTAAAAAGGGTAAAAAGTCGGACCAGCAATCCTGGATAAGTCTGCTGAGTAACCTGGAAAATAAACTTATTGAACTTACGCAGACTTCCGAGACGCCCATTCAGGACATACTTTCCGACCCGAAGAAGTCGATTGAGCAAAAACCGACGGAGGTTCGCCTCAAGGCCGTAAGCGAATACTGGAAACCGCTGCTTGCGAAACTCGGCATCAAACCGAGGCCTATACCCGCAACCGCAACAAAACCGGTCAAAACTACAACGACAGCGCCTTCCAGGACATAAAACGCCGACTTACACCGCGCCGGTTATATAATTATCGCAGATACTCTTATGAAATGGTTCTACATAATCTCACTTGGTGTTGTCGCAGCCCTGGTGGCATCGCCGATGTTCTTTCTCGAAGGCGCGGAGAAGGACAAATACAAGGGCAAGGTCGTTCGTTATGATACGTATGGTTCGGCTGTGCGGTCGGTCGATCCCGCTACCTGCGGCGACACAACCTCCTCCGGATTTCAGGGCAACATTTTCGAAGGTCTGTACACTTATCATTTTCTCAAACGTCCCGTCCAGGACTCGGTTATCCCACAATTGGCTTCCGAGATGCCGGAAGTGTCCAAGGACGGTCTGACCTATACCATCAAGCTCAAAAAGGGCGTTAAATACTCCCACAATCCATGCTTCGGCCTCGATAAGAACGGCAAGTACAGAACTCGGACAGTAAAGGCTGATGATTTCGTCCTGTCTTTCAAGCGTATCGCTGACTATCACGTCAACACAGGTCTGGCATGGGCGTTCGCCACACGCATCAAAGGCTTGAATGAATACCGCAAAAAGACCAAGAAGTGCAAGATGGGCGACTTCTCCCGTTACGATCTTGAGGTCGAAGGCGTCAAGGCTATCGACGACCTGACGCTCCGGTTCACGCTGACCGAACCGTTCCCGCAGTTCCAGTTCGTTCTGGCGATGCATGTCTATGCCCCGATCCCCCGAGAAGCGGTGAAGTACTGGCTTGAGACTGAAGATGACGGCAAGGGCGGGCGCAGGCCAATCCCTGAAGATAAGCGAACCACCGAGTTCCGCGAAGCAGAACAGGTCGTGAGCACCGGTCCTTATATTCTCACCGATTGGGTCCGCAAGTCGCGGATCGTCCTGGAGCGCAACCCGGATTTCCGCGACGATTTCTATCCGATCGAGGGCGCGCCCGGCGACAAAGAAGCCGGACTGCTGGTCGATGCCGGAAAGAAGGTTCCCTTCATCGACGTTTTGCACTCTGATTTCGTATCACAGGGTTCCTCGGCATGGATGCTGTTCCTGACCAAGCAGCGCGACGCTACGGGCATCCCCAAGGATGTTTTTGAGACCGTCATCAACCCTAAAAAAGACCTCGAAAAGAAATGGCGGGAAAAAAGAATCTATTTTAAAAACTACTGGTCCCCGGCAGTGTATTGGATCGCCTTCAACATGGAAGACGAGGTTGTCGGCGCCAGCAAATCGCTCCGCCAGGCGTTATGCCTGTCCTTTGACGTAGAGAGTTACCTGAAGGTCTTTTTCAATAATCGAGGTCGGCGGGCAGTGAACATACTACCGAATTCATTCAAAGGATGGAAAGAGGCCGGTCCGGGACCTTACTACAAATTCGACCTCAAACTCGCCAAAAAGAAGATCGCCGAAGCGAAGAAGGAGCTGGCGGCCAAAGGCCTGCTGACAAATGGGAAAATTCCGCAACTGACGCTCGATTTTGCCGGTACAGATTCCGAAACGTCCAATCGCGCGGAGTTCTGCCGCCAGCAGTTCGCAAAGATCGGCGTGCGGATGAAAACCAATCTGAACGATTGGCCTAAACTCCAGGAAAAGGTCCATAACAAGCAGTGCCAGATGTACACTATGGGATGGCACGCTGATTACCCTGACGCCGAAAACTTCCTCCAATTGTTCTATTCGCCCAACATCGAAAAGCAGACAAATAACTCCAACTATTCAAACGAGGAGTTCGACAACCTTTACGAAAAGGCCCGCGTGATGGCGGATTCGCCGGAGCGGACCCGCTTGTATGTAAAAATGGTCAACATAATCAGCGAAGACTGCCCGATGCTGATGCTGACCGAACCGCAAAGTTACGTGCTCATCTATGAATGGGTAAAGAACTTCAAGCCTCACCCTGTCGGTTACGGCTACTCCAAGTACCGTCGGATAGACGTCGCTCTGCGTCACAAACTCGGAGGCAAGGAGAAGTAGCGGTCTTATGGGTTCCTTTATCATTCGACGACTGGTGCAGGCTGTCTTCACGATCCTCGGCGTGATGCTGATGACGTTTGTGCTCTTTCGCCTGGTCGCCGGCGACGTAACGGCCCAGTTTGTCAATCCCAAACTCGGCAAGGAACAACGCGTCGCATGGCTTAGGAAAAACCACCTCGACCTTCCGATAGTCCTGAATTTCCAGCGACACCTCATAATTACCGACAAAAGCGAAGGTGAGGGAAAATTCTCCGTCCGGGACGCAAAGGGTTCCAAAGCCGTTTCGGCAATGATGCTCGAAGAACAGACCGGAGAAACTATCGTCAGCCTGTCGGTCCAATGGCTTAGCAAAAAGACGCCACTGGTAAAGTTGACCCAGGGCGACTCCTGGCTGGAAAGGCGCAAAAGACAAAAAGGAACGCCAACCAGTCAACCAACTTCTCAGCCTGCGACCAGCCCCGCTTCCCAACCGGCGACCAGACCGGCGGAACCGGCAAAACCGATGCTTATCTTCAGCCTCCATGACGGGGCCGAACTGACTATCGACCTGTCGCCACTCGCAGACAATGCCCCCAAAAAAAAGGGTAAAGTAGCCGGGCCTGAGAAAAACACCACCTGCGGCGATCTGGTCCGCCTGATTAACGAGCACCCGGAAAACCAAGGCCGACTCGAAGCGGACATCTCCAATATCGCATGGAAGAACCTCTATAATTCGCAGTTCTTCTGGCATTTTTATTACAGCGTTACTTTCAAAAACCGTTCCTACAAGACCCACGAACTGCTCCAGGACATCATTAAAGAGAAAGCCAAGTACAGTCTGGCCATCAGCATCCCCGCAATGGCGATGGGATGGTTTCTCGCTATGGTCGTCTCTTCGGTTGTGGCGTACTATCGAGGAAGGATGATCGACAAAATGGGCGTGTTCATCTGCGTACTCGGTATGTGTATCCCCTACCTGGTGTATATGATCGCCGGACAGAAATTAATCTTCGAGATTGCTCCGACCGTTGCGTGGGGGCTGCACAATCCAGCCAATATCTTCGTACCGGTCGGTATCGCCGTTATCGCCGGTCTTGGCGGGTCGGTGCGTTTTTACCGAACGATTTTCCTCGACGAGATCAGTCGGGACTACGTTCGCACAGCCCGCGCCAAGGGCGTTCCGCTTCGAGGGATTCTTTTCCGCCATGTGCTGAAAAACTGCATGTTGCCCATCCTGACGTCGCTGGTGATTAGTATTCCGTTCCTGATTATGGGGTCCCTGCTGCTGGAGCGGTTCTTCGGCATACCGGGTCTGGGAAGCCTGATGCTTTCCAGCGTCTCCGATCGGGACGTTCCGATTATATCCGGATTGACGTTCCTGACGGCGGTCATTTACGTCATTGGGCTTTTGATTACCGATGTCCTCTATGCCGTGTTCGATCCGAGGATTCGATTAAGGTGATTTCCGAATGAGCCGGGTTCAGACGACAATACAGGCTGTTGAACCGGACCAACGGGTCGGTCGAAGTCTTTGGGCGGATGCTGCCCGGAGGATATGGCGCGATAAACCGGCAATGATATGCATGAGCATTATCATCATCTACGCCGTCGTGGCTTTATCCATCGGTTTTTTCCTTCCTGGCTGGTCCGATAATGTCAATTACGACAACATTCACCAGAAACCCTCGACTGAACACTGGATGGGAACCGACGAGTTCGGACGGGACGTGGTTGAAAAAACTCTTCTCGGCGCGCAGGTTTCAATGACCGTCGGATTCATGGCGAACATTATCGCCATACCGCTTGGAATGATCCTGGGTGCAATAGCAGGCTACTACGGCGGGCGAACCGACGACTTCATTGTTTGGTTGTTCACGACTCTGGCAGCCATTCCGGGGCTCATCCGCATTATCGCAATCAAATTCGCGTTCCAGGGAACGATCCTGTTTGAGAATACAGTCTTCGAACTCGACTTCGGCGGAATGTCAGGCGTTATTCTGGCCCTGTCAATCACCGGATGGATCGGAACCTGCCGACTGGTTCGGGCAGAAACAATGAAACTGAGGGAACTGGACTATGTCCTGGCAGCGAAGGCGTCGGGGCGGCGCGGACTGCCCATCCTCTTCCGCCATATCATCCCAAACGTCATGCACCTGGGTATTATCAACTTCTCGCTCGGATTCGTCGGAGCCGTAGCCGCTGAAGTAACACTTACATACCTGGGGCTGGGCGTAACGGGCAGACCCAGTTGGGGGCAGATGATAAGCCAGGCCAATATGGGACTGGTCGTGGGACGATGGTGGCAGA
>JAUVIQ010000034.1 GCA_030592655.1 Planctomycetales bacterium
ATGGCCGACGAATCATTAATCACAATCGCCGATGCCGGTATGTTTCTCCTCGATACCGGTAAAAAGGTCTGGATGAACATCCGCCTCAGCAAGAACGGCGGCATTGATCAGTGCAGTAAAATTGCCGAAACCGCCAGGAAGGCCGGCGTACCGTTCGTCATCGGGTGCATGGTCGGCGAGAGCGGAATCCTGTCAGCCGCCCAGCGCGTACTACTTGCGAAAATCCCCAAACCAAAGTTCCTCGAAGGAAACTATGGAAAGTTCCTCCTCGCCGACGACCTGACCAAACCGAGCCTTCGCTTCGGATACGGAGGAAGGCTCAAACCCCTCAAAGGTCCGGGCCTGGGTGTGAAAGTGGACGAGCGAAAAATCGCACGCTACGGAACACTGATCAAAACCCTACACGCATAAGAAGGTTGATTTATTCGTGTAATTCGTGTAATTCGTGGATAACAGTAATTCGTGAAATTCGTTTAAATTCGTGTAATTCGTGGATAAGGAGCAACACGTGCCTGCATTAGGTCGAAACATTACGAAGCATCTTTTCACCAGTGAATCCGTTACCAAGGGGCATCCCGACAAGGTTTCCGATCAGATTTCCGACGCCATTGTGGATTTGCTGATAGGGGCCGACCCGAAGGCGCACGTCGCCTGCGAAACGCTGGTAACAACCGGGCTGGTCGTCCTGGCCGGTGAGGTTACGGTGCATAATCTCAAGGGCGAAAAAGCCCTGCTGTCGGCGGAAGAAACCGCCCGCCGGGTAATCCGCGACATCGGATACGACGATTCGTCCACCGGCTTCGATTACCGAAGTTGCGCGGTGATACGAACACTTCATAGTCAATCATCCGACATCGCCCGCGGCGTTGACAGGAAGAAAAAGAAGGACCAGGGCGCAGGCGACCAGGGAATAATGTTCGGCTTCGCCTGCCGGGACACCAGGGCGATGATGCCGCTTCCGATCCAACTGGCCCATCGCCTGACCGCCCGTCTGACCGAGGCGCGCGAAAACGGCGAAATCCGCTGGCTACGCCCGGACGGAAAAAGCCAGGTAACTATCGAGTATCGCGGAAACACGCCCGCCAAATTATTGACCGTCGTCGTCTCAACACAGCACGACGAAAGCGTCGTCAACCCGCGAACCGACACAATGTCGCAAAAGGCCAGGGAAAAACTTATCGCCAAAGTCGTCAAACCCGCCATCATGGACGTTTGCCCGAAACTGTGGTCCAACCGGATAAAATATCACATCAACCCCACCGGAAAATTCGTCATCGGCGGGCCTCACGGAGACACCGGACTGACCGGAAGGAAGATCATCGTCGATACCTACGGCGGACGTGGCAGCCACGGCGGCGGAGCGTTCAGCGGGAAAGACCCGTCGAAGGTCGATCGCTCCGCATCCTATATGGCCAGGCACATCGCAAAGAATATAGTCGCCGCCCGGCTCGCAGAAGCCTGCGAGGTGCAACTGTCCTACGCTATCGGCGTGGCCGAACCCATCAGCGTCCTGATCGATTGCGGCGGGACCGAAACCGTCGAACATCGCAAACTCGCAAAGGTCGTCCGCGATACCTTCCCCCTGACACCGGCCGAGATAATCGACTACCTCAACCTGCTGCGCCCAATCTACGAAGAGACAGCCCGCAACGGGCACTTCGGAAGGACCGGAAGAAACTTCACGTGGGAAAAGACCAACAAGAGCAGCCAATTACGAAAGGCGTGCGGGTTATAGGGTTGTCTTTCGTCCGCGCAGAAAACAACAGCGCCGAACTTCCGAGCCAGTGCGAGCATTGGCTTGGAAGTTCGGCGCTGTTATTTTATTACGCCACCTGAACCTGTCGGCCTTCGCGGCGTTTGGCGTTAATAATCTTTCGGCCGCTACGGGTCCGCATTCTCGCGCGGAAACCAATTCGGCGGGATCGTCGTCGCTTCGATATTTTGTGTGGGTAGTGCATAAAAACACCTGTAAACGGCTTACCAAATCATTCCTACTGCAAAGGAGCAAAGTATGATAATATCCTCCTCCGAAATTAGCAAGAATAAAATTCGCGCCAATGTTTGTGTAATTCGTGGAGAAAAAAATGGTAAAAAACGCTGAACTGGTGGAACTGACGAATAAGTATCTTATCGAAAACTACGGCCGTTTGCCGGTGGCGATGGTACGCGGGGCCGGGGCAAAATTATGGGACGCCGACGGGACTGAATACCTGGACTTCTTCGCAGGCTTCGGAGCAGGTGGAGTAACGGGACACTGCCATCCGGCCATCGTCTCGGCGATAAAGGACCAGGCCGATACGCTCCTGTCGCACGGGAACCTCTTCACCAGCGAGCCGCAGATCGACCTCGCCCGACGGATTACCGAAAACGCCTTCGGCGGAAAAGTATTCTTCTGCCACAGCGGGGCAGAGGCGAATGAAGCCGCCCTCAAACTGGGGCGCCTCGCCGCCGGCGAAGGGCGATACAAAATTATCTCCTTCAACGACTGCTTCCACGGCAGGACGATGGGGTCGCTGTCGCTGACGCCCGAATCATTCCAAAAGGGTTTTGAGCCGATGCTGCCCGGTAACGTCATGGTCGATTACGGCGACCTGGACGCCGTTGCCGATGCGGTCGATGACGAAACTGCCGGCGTATTCGTCGAGCCGATCCAGGCTGAAGGCGGTATGAACGAACCGACGGCCGAATTCATGCAAGGCCTGCGAGCGCTGTGCGACGAAAAGGCCCTGCTGATGGACTGCGACGAGGTATGGACAGCCCCTGCCCGAACGGGAAAATGGTTCGCGCATCAGCATTACGGTATCGAACCGGACGTAATGACGGTGGCCAAGGCGATCGGCGGAGGCTTGCCGGTCGGCGCGTGCGTCGCAGGCCCGAAGTACGCCGACGTCCTCGTCCCCGGAACGCATGGCTGCACAATGGGCGGAAATCCGCTCTGCGCCGCTGCCGGGGCTGCTACTATGAAACTCATCGAAGACGAAAACCTTCTCGACCGAGCCGAAAAACTTGGCGAGCAAATCGCTCGAATGATACAGGATGCAAAAATACCCGCCCTCCAACAGGTTCGCGGAAAAGGCGTAATGTTCGGGTTGCAGTTTGACGCGGCAAGGGAGGCCAAACCGATTATGATGACCTGTATGGATCGTGGACTACTGGTCTGCATAGCCAAAAAGAACGTCCTCCGCCTGGCTCCGCCGTTGACAATCACGGATGCGGAATTAAACGCCGGAATGGAGATACTCATCGACGTGCTGAAGGGGTAGTCCCAACTACTCAAATGTCAGTGTCCCGAAGAATTCGGGTCTGTGGTAGTCCGGTTCGGGGTGGTCGATGGTGTTCCATGCGGCGTGTTGCGGGTCGGTTTTTCCGCCGCAACGGTAGAAATTCGCTCGCCAGGTGTCGCCCGACTTCGGTGCGACGTCGCGTCCGACCATTTTGGAAATCGTCGCAAACGGTATCGCCGCCGCAAGCCACCAGCCGTCGTCTGTCGGGAATTCCTCTTTCGTCGGCGTGGGGATGGAGGTCTTTACACTGACGGCATCGAGCACCTCCGGCGGCGCGAGCGAACAGTCATCACGCCCGGCCCAGAAACCCATATGAACCGTCCCGCAGCAATTCGCCTCGAAATTGAGGTATTTAGCGACGCCTTCGGACTCGAACGCGATGAAAAACTCCACGCAACTGTCTTTGCACACCCAGCCGTTGGGTTGGGTCTCGACGGCGGAAATGTGCTTGTCGGCGCAGACGAACAGGAGATAGATTGCCTCATCGTCGTACATCGCCGCAGCGGTCGTATCCTGCTTTTCGCCGGCGGTGTACCAGGGGTATTCATCTATCGAGAGCACATCGGCCCGGCTCCAGGCTTGATCATCACATGCCAGTCGCACAGTACCCCCAGCCCGGCGAACGAGATAATTCTTAGGCTGATTCATATGCACAGTTCCTGATTGAAGTTACTTTTCCACGCGGATGAGTGAGCGGATTTCGTAGTCGGTGAGTTTTTCGCGCCCGTCGAGGAAGCACAGTTCAATCAGAAACGCTATGCCGGCAATATCTCCGCCGAGGTCTTCGACCATTTCGCAGGCAGCCGACATTGTACCGCCCGTTGCCAACAGGTCGTCCAGCATGAGGACTTTTGCCCCGTCGGCGATGGCGTCTGCGTGCATCTCGATTGTGTCTGTACCGTATTCGAGTGCGTATTCCCGGCTGACGGTTTTATGGGGCAGTTTGCCGGGTTTGCGGATAGGTACGAAGCCTGCGCCGATTTCGCACGCGACGGCTGGGGCGAAGATAAACCCGCGAGACTCGATACCGACGACAGCCTCGATACCGGCGTCTCTGTAAGGTTCCGCCAGTTGCCTTATAACCTCATCCAGCGCCACCGGATCCATCAGTAGCGGTGTGATGTCCTTGAAAATGATGCCTTGCTTTGGGAAATCCGGTATGTCTCGAATGAAATCGCCAAGATCGATCATCTATCGTTACTCCTGAAAAGTGGTTACATTAACGGATGGATGAGTGTAGCGTCGCATCGGCCAGAAAAAAAGGGGACGGGAGTCTTTTTCTTTTGAGGAAGTTTTCACTTCCCCAAAAGAAAAAGACTCCCGTCCCCTTTTTTTCGCCTACCACATCTCGTCGATGAGGACTTGCAGGCGGGCAAGGGCTTCTTTTTCCAGTTGGCGGGCGCGTTCGCGTGTGAGGCCGACCAGTTTGCCCACTTCCTTGAATGTTCGCTGCGGACCCTTGTGGCCGTCGAGACCGAAGCGGTACGTCAATATCTTCCGCTGCCGTTCAGGAAGTTTCGCCAGTAGTTTGCGGACTATTGCCGCGTTACCCTCGTCCTCGAAGAGCATCGCCGGGTCGGCCTGGTCGTCGGCGAGTATCTCGGCAAGCGTCTGCGGTTCGTCGTTGGACATTTGCGTCGGGGCGCTGACGGCCATGATTCCCTGGCATATCATAGCCGCCTTTTTGCGTGAGATTTTCAGTTTTTTTGCGATTTCATCGGTCGAGGGCGGTCGGTCAAGTTTTTCTTCGAGTTCCCGGGTGGCCTTGCGCCATTTGGAGACCTGCTGGGCCATGTAATCGGGGATACGCACCGGCTGGACCGCGTTTATCATCGCACGCTTGATGGCCTGTTTTATCCACCAGGCAGCGTATGTGCTGAAGCGAACGCCCTCGTCCGGGTCGAACTCCTCCACGGACCGCATCAGTCCTATATTTCCTTCTGCCACCAGGTCTGATAACGGCATGCCCCGGTCGGCAAATTGCTTGGCGATGTTGACCACGAGGCGAAGATTCGCCTGGATCATCTGCTCGCGAGCGTCGGGGTCCTGGTCCTGTTGTATCCGACGGGCGAGGTCCTTCTCCTGCTGGGCCGTCAGGAGGTCGGTCTCGGTGATGTGGTCCAGGTACCATCCTAATCCTGCTTTCGCCATGGTTGATAACCTCCGCTTTTCATGGGCCTGTCGGGACGGTTGCCCCATATAGAATGTCGGTCTGCGGAGGTGGCGACTTGACTAGGGAATATCGCGGCGTTAACCGGTTTTGTCTTCCTTGTAGAGTTGCCCGTAGAGTTCGCAGCGTTCGAGCAGTTCGGCGTGCGTACCAGTGTCGACGATCCTGCCGGCGTCCATTACGGCGATGCGGTCTGCCTCCAGGACGGTCGAGAGGCTATGGGCGATAAGCAGCGTGGTTCTGCCCTTGCGGAACTCGGCCAGCGCCTGGTGAATTTTCTGTTCGCTGTCGGGGTCGATCTGGCTGGTGGCTTCGTCGAAGATGAGTATGGTCGGGTCGCGCAGGATGGCCCTGGCGATGGCGATCCGCTGCTTTTGCCCGCCCGAAAGCGTCGAGCCATGCTCGCCGACCATCGTTTCATACCCGTCGGGCATCTCGGCGACGAATTCATCGACGAAGGCTTTTTGGGCGGCTGATTCCACCTCGCCGGGGGCGGGGCGCCGCTTACCGTAAGCGATGTTCTCACCGATGGATGCGTGAAAAATGACCGAATCCTGCGTAACCATTCCGATCTGCCGACGGAGCGAGCGGACGGAGTATTCGCCGACATCTGCGCCGTCAACGAGCACTTTTCCTGCGGCAGGGTCGATCAGTCTCGGCAGCAGCGACACGAGCGTCGTTTTCCCGCAGCCGTTGGGTCCGACAATGGCCAATGTCTGCCCGGCGGGGATTGTCAGATTGATGTCCTTCAGCGCGTCGTCGGCGGCGTTTGGATAGCGGAAGGTAATGTTTTTGAATTCGATGCTTTGGCAGTGTCGCGGCAGCGGCGGCGCGTTTCGGACGATTTTTTCGGTGGGCTGGTCCTGGAGTTCAAAGACTCTCTTGGCAGCAGCGTCTGCCCGCTGGAACCGCGTGTTGACATGTGCGAGTTTTCTGACCGGGTCGAACATCGCCGCCAGACAGGCCATCAGCGCGAGGAAACGCCCCTGGTCCATAACGTCCGGGTGATTGATTACCCAGTAACCAGCCACAGCCACTGCGCCCATGGCTGCGATTATTCCGATCGCCTCGACGGCCGGAGAAGTGGCCGAATCAATAGCCGCCATACGCCACTGTTCCTTGAGCAGCGCGCGGTTGACGCGGAAGAATCGCCTTCGTTCGGCTCCTTCCATCGTGTAGGTCTTGACGACGCGGATGCCGGAGAGGGTTTCTTCGAGGACGCCGAGAATGTCGGACCACGATTCCAGCGCCCGGCGTGAGGCGCGTTTCATGATCTTTCCGAACTTGCGGATGACGAAAAACGCCGGCGGACCGACTACCATCGTCAACAGCGTCAGACGCCAGGACAGGCACATGGCCACCGTGAATGAGCCGATTAGTTTTCCCGGCTCGACGAGCGTTTTGCCGAACAGCGTAATCTGCCCGCGCGCCAACTCGCCTGTGTCGTGGATGAACCGGCTCATCGAATCGGTAACGCCCTTTTCGGAGAAGAACGTCGTCGGAAGGTGCAGCACTACGTTGTAGTTGTCGCACCGCAGGTCCATCAGCCCTCGATAGACGGCCGATTGGACGAGGTACTCCTGTGCAAACCGAAAAATATCACGCAGAATCGTAACGACGATACCGAATCCCAGGAGTATCAACAGCAGCGTGTACTGGTCGTATGGCAACCTGTCGGACAGCGCGCCAAGCAAACGCGAAAAGTAGCCGACGTCTTCCAGCGGGATGTTTTTGATTACTCTGCCGGTGCAGGTGTGCGGGTCATAGACGAGAAGGTTGATTTTCTGTTCGCCGGCGGTTTTACCGATTACCTTCGCCAGTTCGTAGGCATTGAGGAATTGCACCTCGCCGTTCTCGTCGGACAGGCCTACAAGCCACTCCGTCTCCTGCAAACCTGCTTCGGCTGCGGAGGTTTTTTTGTCTAGTTTCACCACGTCCAGGTAATCGGTAACGTCCAGCCTCTTGTCACCGAAACGGTGCTCGCCCCGAATTACGCGAGCGACAACTTTTGCGTCGAGTCTGTCCTCGGTCATTGACCGCCACGCCCAGTCGTGCAGACCTTCGTCGGAAATGAGTATCTTGACGCCCGGAAGCAGTGCTCCCAGCCCGCCGGCCCAGAGCAGCATGATAAAGACCACGCACACCATAGCCGCCGCCAGGCGGACGCGATAAGGCCGGAGATATTTGATTGACCGGAAAAAATGTTTCATTAGTAAGCCTTACATCGTTTCAGGGAAATTTTGCAGCATATCAGCATACCGCCTCGGCGCTTAAACCTCCAGCGCTGCTGCCGATGTGCAGGTTATCGCGACGTTGTCCCAGAATAGTTTCGCGTTGACGTTCCGCCAGAGCAGTTGTTCGCATCGGGCAAGTTGCGCCAGGATTTCCGCCAATTCGGACGGGTCGAATCGCCCGGCGATTGCGGCGATGGCGTCAGGCTGGTCGGCGTGAACGACCTGCCCCGCCGAACCGGTCGCCAAAACCAGCGCGTCGTGATAGATGCTGGAGATTATCTCGAGGATTATTTGACCGGCCTGACGATTTGCCAGCGACGGGGCGAGGTCTTTGTTCCGGGTGTGGAGTTTCCGTGCGAGTTTTTCCACCGACTTGACCAGCATTTCCGCCAGTTTCCCGGCGGGGGCATCCGGCTGGGCGAGTTGCTCGACGAGCGATTTCTTGAATTCGTACAATTTCTCATCGGCCCGCCGAACCGACAACCCTATCGACCCGCCGGTCATTGCCGCCCAGAACCTCGCGGCTTCCGGGGCGACACCGTCTTTGGTCAATGTTTCCGCGACGAAATCGACCGGCAGCGGGGCGAAGCGGACCAGTTGGCATCGGCTTCGGGTCGTTGGGAGCAACTCGTCGGGGCTGGTGCAGATAAGGATTATCGTTACGCCTTCGGGCGGTTCTTCCAGCGTCTTGAGCAGGGCGTTCTGGGCGGGAATGCTCATCGTTTCAGACTGGCGAACGACGAAAACCTTCCCGTGCCCGCCGGCAGAGGCGCGCCATGCCGGGTCAATCAAAAACTGGCGAACCACGTCGATCGAGAGGTTCTGCATCTTTCGGTTGCGGACCTGCTGATCATCGTGAAACTTCGCCAATTCCTTATAGATGAGTTTGAGTCCGGGATTTGTACCGGCAGAGACGGTCCGGCAGGAGTTGCACCGCCCACATGCCTGGCGGAGCGAAAAATCGTCGGCCATCGCCGCGAATCGTCCGGCATTGAGTTTCTCTGACGGGTTCTCGCACAGCAGCAGTTTGGCGAATTCCACGGCTGTCGTTCGCCGCCCCGTCCCCTCTTTGCCTGCGAAGAGATAGGCATGATGCCTGCGTCCGCCTGCCAGCGCCCGCTGCAACTGCACCAGTGCAGAATCCTGTCCGACAATGTCAAGTAATTCAGGCATTTTATTCGTTCTTATGGAATAAGGCCGGAGGGAAACGCACATCCCTGACAAAGTCCGAATGCTCACGAAGATCATTTTTGATGTATTTGTGCCCCATGGGAACCAATATCACCTGTGTACCCTCTCTTCGTGCGAATTTCATTGCCGGAATAAAGTCGCTGTCTCCGGTGACCAGAATGATGCGTTCGACGACCCGCTTGGAGGCGAGCCAAGCAACATCTAGGCCAATTTTCATATCTACTCGTTTTTGGCGGAATTGGACCTGCAGGTCGGTTTTGTCAATACTCCTCGGTTCATTTGGATTGTTGAAAAAATCTCTTTCGGCTTTTTTTTTCAATGCCCATCCCCCATATGCGAGTTCGCCGCGTCTAAACGCCACAAGGTCCATCAAAGCGAGGCCTTCCTGAAGGCGCTTCATCCGACGGGCTGTTGCTGTTGAAGCAAAGTTGATTTTGCGAGTAGGGTCAAGGGGGTTGCTAAGAGTTTCTCCCCAAGGCGGACAATCGTAATAGTAGATTCTGAAAATCTCCTCATCTTCGTTCGCACAGGCGAGTGCGAAGTCATAAACATCCTGCGCGATTGCGTGTCTCCGGCCAAGCAACTGATATAACCGTGCCAACACGAAGCCCCCGTCTAAAAGAATCGCGACAGTTTTCATCCCGGCCCCTTAACAAAGCGGCCCTGTTCCGCTTCCAATACTCGATTGCGGAACAGGGCCTTTTTTTCTATGCCGGCCTACCGGCGTTCGGATCAACACTCTTAATATAATATCGCACATCATCAGGCAGAAGTCAAACATAATTATTCTTTTTTGACGATAGATTGCAACCCGCATATTCACGAGAATGCCCTTTCCATCGCATCCAGAATACTTTTAAAGACTTCCTCTGTCCCCTTCTCGGCGTTGACGTATTCGACCGGGCGCCGGTAGTATTCGCCCAGTTCACCGAAGATGCGTCTGACTGATTTGTGGAAGGCTGAACCCTTCGTTTCCATCCTGTCGCCGGGGCAGGATCGCCCGGTATTTATCCTTTCCATCCCTGTCTCAACCGGCACATCCAGGATTATCGTCAGGTCGGGCCAGAGTCCTCCGATGGCGGTGTCGCCCAGTTTGATGATTGTCTCATGGCCTATTCCGACTGCCCCCTGATAGGCAATCGTTGCCGAGATGAACCTGTCGCACAGGACGACCTTTCCCGCTTCCAGCGCCGGTCTGATCCGCTCCGCCACAAGTTGCGCCCTGCTGGCCATAAACAGCAGCATCTCGCACATCGGGCTTACCGAACCGGTTTCCCTGTCGAGCAGGACGGACCTTATTTTCTCGCCCACCTTCGTCCCGCCGGGGTCGCAGACCTTCACCACTTCGACGCCCTGGGCGGTCAGCCAGTCGGCCAGCAGGGTAATCTGCGTGCTCTTTCCCGACCCGTCCGGTCCGTCGAGGACGATGAATTTACCTGCCAGTTTTTTCGCTATCTCGCCCATAATTGTTCCGTTAGTATGGCGACGACGGGAGTGTTTGACAAGCAGCATCCGTTCGCCCGACTTTATTTATCTTGCTGGAGTCTTGAAAGCCGCCCGCCGGGGGTGTATAAGTTGAAATCTGGAATCCGTGGATGTCGGCCCGGATACGGTATCTGGAATCCGCAATCCGCAATCCACAATCCACAATTGCAAGAGGAACATCTTATGAAGATTATTGTCCAAACGGCTGCGTTACAGGAAGCATTGAATCTGGCGTCTGGTATTGTCGCGGTCCGCACGCCCAAACCTGTTCTCCAATGCGTCAAACTCATTGCCGCGAATAATACGTTGACTATTCTGGCGACGGACCTTGAGGCCGGCTGTCGATACACGATCCCGCAGGTAGAGGTCAAGACCGAAGGCGAGGCGCTGATTCCGGTCCAGAAGTTCGCCGACATCGTCCGCGAGAGCGCCGGAGAAGAGGCCCTGACGATTTCCGTCGATGGTCAGACCTGCAACATTACCGGCGCAGGGTCGAGGTTCAAACTTCTCAGTATGGACCCAAGCGAGTTCCCCCTGGTCGCCGAGTTCGACTCAGAGGGCGATTTTCAGGTCGCCGCCGATACGCTATCGGGACTGATAGACAAAACCATCTTCGCCGTCGCGCGGGCACATAGCCACTATGCCATCAGCGGCGTGCTGTGGGAAGCGTCCGGAAAAAAACTGAAACTTGTCGCCACCGACGGACACCGACTGGCGCTGGCGAAAGCGTCGCTGGCAAAGGCCTCCAAAGCAGACGTCAACGCCATCGTACCGGGAAAATTCATGAACCTGCTCCAGCGGGCGACCGGAACCGGCGACGAAACGCTCGCCGTCAAAGTTACCGAAAACCAGATACTCGTCCAGGCCGCACGCGTGGTGCTGATATGCTCGCTCGTACAGGGGAATTTTCCGAAATATAACGACGTGATACCCAAAGAAGCCTCACGAAAGGCCACCGTCAATACCGAAGCCTTCCTGCACCGTATCCGACAGGCGGCACTGTTGACCAGCGAAGAGTCCAAGGGCGTCCGCCTGGCATTCGGGGCAGAGGAACTGACCCTCACCGGTCGAAGCCCCGAAGCCGGAGAGGCCGAAGTTACCATGCCGGTAAAACTCACCGGCGAAGCGATGGAAATCGCCTTCAATCCCGCCTTCCTCGCCGACGCGCTGAAAGTTGTCGGTGCCGACGAGGTCGTCATGGAACTCGATGCCGGAAACAAGCCCGCCCTGATGAAAGCAGGCGACGGAGCGGGAAGCGACTTCCTCTACGTCGTCATGCCGGTGGATTTGGGATAGTAGTCTGTAACACATAATCCGACGAGTGGGTGGCACGGTCAATCTGGAGCGCAGCGGAAGATTGGCCGTGATATGCGTGAAAGTCCCACGGCCAAGCTCCACTCCGTTCCGCTTGACCGTGCCACCCGATAAAATTTCCTGAAGTTTTTTCCTTGCATCGGGCGATGATGGGGATAGGTTGATGCGCCTGTGGGTCTTCGGGTGGGACGCGACGAACATGCAAGAGTGGCAACTCAGAAACGTCTGGCAGAACCGGCAACCGAGAAATCGCATCTCCGCGCTGGCAGAACCACTTACCACGCTGATGAAACGCCACCTGGCCAAGCGGGTCCGCCAGATCGGGCAGCTGTCCATCGCGTGGGACGAATGCGTCCCGGACTTCATCCGCGAGCATTCCGCCCTGGTCTCGCTCAAAAGCGGAAATCTGACCGTAGCCGTTGATTCAGCCTCCCACCGTTACCGCCTCGAAATGCTCCTTCGCGCCGGCCTGCTCGATGCCATCCGCGAACGCTTCAGCGGCGCCCTCAACCGCGTCCGCCTCATCCCCGGCGAATTCGACGCACTGGAAATGCCCGACCGTTACCCACCCCAGGCCTGACACCGCTACTCCACCCTCGGCCCCGTATCTTGAGATGCAGTCTTGAGAAAAACCCATTATATCGTGGAATAAAAGGGCAAAACTGAAGTAAAGGCCAAATACCAATTATCTACTAATTTGTCCTAAATTAGTATTTACAGGGAGCAAACAAAGCCGATATACTAATTTAGGACAAATTAGTATATAATTAGTACTTCGATGACTTGCCGAAAAAGGGCAAAGGAATGGGTATGAGAATTCCACAGAATCCCCCGAATGTTGATGCGATGGCGCCTCGATCAAACCTGGATCGCGTTATGGAAATGCTAGCGGCCGCTCCCGGTGCTGTCTCCGAAGGAAAATATCTTCATTGGGACAAATTGCGCCGCTTACACCCTCCGGGCAATTTGACAACGCAAGAATGGTGGTGGACAACAAAATGGGCCCGCCGGCAGCTCTACAAAAACTTGCCCAATTGGGACGTGAACGGGAAACCGTTTCAGTATGCTATGGTCGATCCGGTTCTAGAACTGGTTTCCAGGATAGACCGCGATGCCAGCAGCCGGATTGAGATACCCGAACAGGTTACCGACCCGACAACGCGCGATAAATATATTGTCAGCTCCCTCATGGAAGAAGCGATTACTTCAAGCCAGTTGGAAGGTGCAGCCACCACCCGCAAGATCGCCAAGGAGATGATTCGCACCGGGCGAAAGCCCGTGGACAGCAGCGAGCGAATGATTCTAAATAATTACGAGGCGATTCAGCGCATCCGTCGGCATAAGGATAAACCGTTGACACCTGAACTGGTTGTGGAACTGCAACGAATTCTGACAGCGGATACGCTGGAGAAGCCTGATGCCGCCGGGCGTCTGCGGCGCAGCGATGAAAAAATTGATATTGTAACGCCGCACAACGAGGTTCTGCACACGCCGCCGGCTGCGAAAGAACTACCGAATCGCATGGCGGCGATGTGCGATTTCGCCAATGGAAAGACGCCGGATTATTTTATCCATCCTGTTGTGCGGGCCATCCTGCTGCATTTCTGGCTGGCGTATGACCATCCGTTCGTTGATGGTAACGGCAGGACGGCCAGGGCGCTTTTCTACTGGTCGATGCTTTCACAGGATTACTGGCTCTTCGAGTTTATCTCGATTTCGCAGATTATCAGAAAGGCTCCGGCCAAGTACGGGCGGGCTTTCCTGTACACAGAAACGGACGACAACGATGTAACATATTTCATTCTTCATCAACTGGAGGTCATTCAAAAAGCAATTGGGCAATTGCATCTGTACTTGAAAAAGAAAGCAGCCCAGTTGCGACAAACGGAAAGCCTTCTTCGTCAGTATGTACACTTGAACCATAGGCAGATTGCCCTGCTTAGTCATGCATTACGGCATTCGGATGCGCGATACTCGATACGATCCCATCAGACCAGCCACAACGTAGCGAATCAAACAGCGAGGTCCGACCTGCTGGACTTGACCAACAGGGGACTGCTGGTTCAGCGTAAGATTGGCAGGACGATGTATTTCTCGCCTGCTCCCGACCTGGAGGGCCGTCTCGGTCGGCTTAAATAGTTTCAATACCTCATGCTTGTGCAATAAGTAACATATAGAATGTTTTAACTTAGTCGGTATGAACAGAAACAACCGGAACGGTTTCCTGTTTTTGGGTTATTGGCGCTCATGGCGCTGAAGGTCGCGTTGTTGGCAGAGGCAGATTGCGAAGCATCTGAAGCGCCCGCGCCAGCTGGGCGTCCTCGGCCAAGATCGAGCGTTTTATACGGTATGTACGCGTTTTTTTGGTCGGTAACGAAGCGAGCGAGCGACGGGGCGCAACAACGACCATCGCTTCGAGCCAAAGCCCCTCAAGACGATTGATTTGGGCGACGGTAAGCCTTACCCGCACGTCCGGTTTGAGTCCGGGGCGTTTGAGTCCCGGCTGTGTCGCCGGTTGCGTGGCCTGCCTTCGGGCCGGCTTGGCGACTGTCCGCCCAGACGGATATTCGATCGGCGCGGTAGTTGTCGGTTCGGCAAGGAAGTATTCTCCGGTTGTGAGGTGGATTTTTCCGAGTCCGTGCCCCAGGCTGAAGGTTTTCTGCACGGACCATTTTCCAAAGGTTTTCGTCCCCAGCAGCGTTGCCCGCTGGTTGACTTGCAGAGCGCCGGCGACGATTTCGGCTGCCGATGTCGTCTGTGCGTTTATCAGCACGACCATCGGTACCGGCCGGTACGTTCCGTCGGCATGTGCGTAGTGTGCGTGGCGTATGTCGCCCCGTTCGAGGGTGCGGACGATCAGGCCTTCCTCCAGAAATCGGTCAACCACCTCGACGGCGGCTGACAGCGTCCCGCCGGGGTTTCCTCGCAGGTCCAGCACGAGTCCGCTTGGTTCGTCCAGTTCGCGGTACAGTTCATACAGTTCAGCCGGCGTGCGCTCGACGAATTCGCTGATGCGCAGGTAGAAGATAGCGGCCTGTTCGTCCAGTTCGCATCGCCACTGCCCGTTTTCGTCGCGTACGATTCCGGTAACGCTTTGGGTTTCCAGGTTTGCCGGCGTCAGTGTTTGCCTGAACGGTTTTTCGCTCTTTCGTCGCAATCGCAGAGTAACGGGTTTTTTCCTTCCCGGTCTGAGCATGGCCCGGGCCTGTGCGAGCGTCAGATATTTCGACCTGATCTGGTTGATTGCTAGAATTTCCATAGGCCCGAAGAGTCCGGCATCGTGAGCGGGACTTGACGGTAGCGGACCGACGAGAATGAGTTTTCCGTTCTCGGAGGTAATCCGCAGGCCCGTATCCATCCACGTTCCGGACAATCGGTTTTCGAATTGCCCTGCGCTGTCTGGAGGTATATAGGTGGAGAACTCATCGACCTGTTTGGCCATACCTTCGATTGCGCCGCGACAGGCCCGGTCAGGTTCAAAATCGTAGTAACTATGCGCTCTGATGAGTCTGTACGCCCTGACGGTTTCTGCGAGGTCGTCGGCGTCCGGATTATTGGTGGAGATATACAGAGGCCTGCGACGGGCAAGGAACAGCGCCAGAACCGCCAGGCAAAGCACTACCGTCATCCAGATGAGATTACGCCAGGACATTTTGATTTCCAATTTTCAATTGGCAATTTCCAATTGAACAGATTTAAAAAAAGAAGCGGTTCTTCATGGGTGATGCATAGCATCACTACGTGAGACGCCCATGCTACAATACTGAGGTTTTTTCTGTTCAATTGGAAATTGCCAATTGGAAATCGGAAATTAAAATGGGCAGGGGCGGATTTGAACCGCCGACACCGTGATTTTCAGTCACGTGCTCTACCAACTGAGCTACCTGCCCGGAATCAAGACTCATGCATCACGATAACGATCTTGTTAGTTTGACTTTACCGTAATCGGCGTCCCCGGTCAAGGGCGAGACTCACCGGACCGGAATAATGCAAAGCCTTAATTCGACGGTTTTTCAGGCCTGTAATTCACTCGTTTAGCGACGCTGTTGTAGGCGAACCACACCGCCACCGTTCGCTCCCATCGTTGTCGCACAAGCGCCATACCGGCCATGTACGTACCCCAGCCATCGAACATCGCGGACGTCAGCGGTTCATACCCGATTCGCTGGACGAGCATAACCTTTCTCTGCCGGCGCAGCGGGATCACCGCGAGCGGCTGGTCGGAGCCGGGATTGTCGGGGTCGGACGGAACAAGCGTGAACGCCTGCTTGATAAATCCTCTATCGGTCCCGACGTCTGATACGTAAGAAAGGAATACATGCAATGTCCGAAAATCTATTGTGTTTCGGGAGAACATTTTGGTTTCACTGAAATTGAGTTTCTTCTTCTGAGCCGGTTTTTCCAGGTCCCCGCCGGACTTTTCAAGTTCGCTCTTCATGGTTTCGGCGAGGGTGGTCGCCTTTTTGAATCCGGCGACGATACCGAGGTCCTTGATGACCTGCTTGCGAATGTCGCCGGAAAGGTATTCCGGAGCGTGAGAGGCTTCGGCCTTGACCAGTCGCCACAGTATCCTTCCTTCTTCGGGTCCGGGAATGTACATTGTGCGGTCGTAATCGCTTCCGGTCTCAATCATCGCGTCGTGCTTTTTACCGGGCGGTTGAAACTCTTTTGCAGTAGCGACGATTGACAACAGGTTTTGCCGACCAGTCCGGTCGGCGGACTTAGGCCCCGCCAGTCCGAGCAATTTATGCCGACTGATTTCCTCGAATCCGACCATTCCGGTTCTACCGGCCGATACCGGAGCCAGATTGATCGGTTCGGATGCGAAAAGCACATCTTTCATACCGGCGCATGTAACCCATTTAATCGGGGGGAACTTCGCCTCTTTACCGATTTGCTCCAGCGCCTCGCCGAGCGTTATTTCGCCCCACGGCTTTATCCTGACCTCAATTTCACCGGCGAGGGTCAGGTTCTCGTGTTCGCCGAAGGGATAGACGATCTTTACCTTTGCGATGTATTCGAGTTCCTCGACGATTGATTCGACGGAAGCCTTTCTGAACGGCAGCGAGGTGATTTTCTTTTTCAGCAGGGTATCGGCTGGGCGTATCATCTCCTTTGCGACGGCGGAATAAGGCTCGTCGGATTCGCTGAAACGCCGGGCTGACTGCCTGGCGAGAGAGATTATTTCGTTCATTTTGGTATCGACAGCGCCCGGAAGGAAAATCTGTTTGATCGTCGGTCTGGCCTGGCTGAACGACTCGAAGGGGACTTCGCGGTATTTCGGTTCGACGGGGCTCACCGCAGGCGGTTCAGCAGGCTGGGACGGTTGAGTATCCGCTCGCCCAGGCAGGTCTTCGACCGGCGCTGTAGATGTCGTCGGGATCGGGATGCGGTTTTTCAGTTTGTCTTTGTGCTTGTTCCAGTACGCCATCATCTGTTCTTCGGGCGGTTCGACGACGCGAGAGATAACCCCTTCGTTAATGAACAACCAGGATATTTCCATGCGATTGGGAATGCGGTAACCGAATCCATAATCGGTATTATTGGACTGTGCGAGCGGCGCGAGCTTTTTGTACCTGTCGAATTGTTCGGCAATGGCTTGTTCCGCCGGCTCGGTCGCATCGGCTGCGAAGTCTTCGGCTGGTAGCGAGACCATTGCCAGTTGGATTTTCTCCATGAGATCGCCGGCGCTATGGCGCAGTTCCGGTAGCGACGGCATGGTTTCAATTTCGGCGGCCTTGAACGCCGCTGTAACTTTCAGGTAATTCGCCGCCGCCCGGCGGATATGTTTTTCGGTGTATCCGCCTTCGCGCAGATTGGCTAGTTCACGCTGGTACGCCTCGCCGGTAAGTTCCGATTCGAGCAGGAAGGAATCTATCCGGTCATCGCTGACGGTGATGCCCATTTGTTCGGCTTCGTGCACCAGCAACACCCATGCAAGCCCCGCGTTCCGCTGATTACGGAACCGTGTGAAAGCGTTCTCGCCGACCCTGCGCCCCATACCCATCCGCATCGTCTGGATAAGCAGACGGAGGTCAACCTCTGCTGCCTCGATCATACCGGCGGTAACTTTCTCGTCACCGATGTATCCGACGACCATGCCGCGACCTCTACCGCCACTAATCCCCTCGAAAAGCGACGGAACCAGAAACGCCACCATAAGCAGCACCATCACGATCAGAACCATCTTCTGTCGGCGACGAAAGAATTTGAATGCCATAATATCACTCCGTGTTAATCGTTCAGTTAATTACTGTGAAACCTCACAAGTATAGGCCCATAACGCAATCTTGCAATGGTAATCAGTAACCGGCTCGTAATCGGTGGTCGCGGCTCGTCATCAATCCGCAATCCGCAATCCACAATCCGCAATCGTTACTCTCCTCTTAATTTCGCTTCAAGCCTGCGTCGGATAATGATGGCTGCCAAGTTCAGCACCAGCACAAGCGCTATC
>JAUVIQ010000075.1 GCA_030592655.1 Planctomycetales bacterium
ATGATTCGGCTGTTCTGCTTTTTACAGTTTATCGTTCTGGTCGGCGGGTTCACGCAGGTCAGACTGCATGATACTGAGGCTTGCTCGACGCCATCCGCGAATAAACTTCATCTGGACGACGAGGCTCAGCAGGGCGACAAAGACCGGATAACCGATGAAACGATCGTAATATAGAATCTTAGATACTGTCGTTGCATCCTTTGCGTTCCAGACCATTCGTCTTGTCCAGTCGATAAGGTCGTTGAAGTTATACAGCGCCCCGCAGGTGAGGCTGCTTCCTATAATCTGCTGCCAGGGAATCAGGAACACCAACAGCAATAATGACCAGAAGAATCCGCCGATGAATCCCGCCACACCCCCGGTCCGCCCGACGAGCGACAACTGAACCGCTGTCAGCATCGTGAGAACCAGTAACGCACCCGATACCAAAGCGGCGAATTTAGTTACCGGAAGCGCCCACTTCAGCACCTCATACCACATCCAGGCCGGTCCGGCGGTTTCTTCGTCCAGTACCTTGACCGGTGCGGTAGTCGTCTGCTTGTCATTGACCGAGGCAATACCGGCCAATTGCGGCGCCTCGTCAATTACACCAATGAATCGCACCGAAACAAACACCGCCATCTGAATGACGAGCGAAAGCACGATTGTCCACCACAGGCAGTTCTTGGCCCGACGAACGGTAAAAAGAGCGGCGTGATATTCTTCATTCTCAAGAGGCGCGCGGACAGGTTCCATAATCGAAGGCTCCTTCATGTATGGTCGCAGAATCCATTTCTGCATTCCAAGTATATTCATCGGCAAGAGGGGCGTTTGTCCATGAGCAGCAGATGGTCCGAACGATCCGAAGGACTCCGTTAAAAAAGCCAGGCCCACCTTTCTCTCCGGGTAGAAAGAAGAGGTGGGCCTGGCATTTCAGCTTACAAATTTTCAACTAGGTATGGGCTCCTTTGGCATGTTTGCCATCATTGCCTTCATCATATCTTCGCCCATTTCCTTATTGATCTTCTCTGCGGTATAACCATCTTTGCCGATCTTGTCCGTGGCGTCCTTCGTAACATTAGCCATGGCTTCGAACATTTTCAATGCCTTGTCCAGGTCCTTCATTTGCTTTTCGTCGGCCATGTCTTTCGCGTCGATCTTCCATCCGCCGTCTTTCTTGACGAGGTTCATCGGTTCTTTATCGCCTTTTTTGGTGGCAGTGGCTTTGTCGCCGTCTATCTTGATCTCCAGGTCTTCAAGCCACTTGTCATCCTTGAAATCGCTAAAGTTGCTCTTCGAACCACTTTTCTTGACGGCGTCTTCGCCATATTCCTTTACCATGGCCTCTTCAAATTTTATCATGGCGGACATCATTTCGCACGTGGCGCCCAACAACTTCTCCTGGTCTTCCGTCGCGTCGAAACAGGCGACGAACGCTTCACTGTCGCCGTCCTGCATCGCCTCGGCCATGTTCTCCAAGACCTCTTTCGGCGTCGAAGCCTTCTTGCTGCAACCAGCCGATAAAGAGACACTCAAACAAGCAATAATCGCCAGCATCGTCTTACATTTCATCTTTCTTTCCTTTCATAGGTGTATGAAACGCTTTCGTTTAACTCACTTTACTACCAGATTTACCAATCGGTCCGGTACTATGACTATCTTAACGATATTATTTTTCCAGCGACAGTAAATTTGTCCGATTACGCAGTCGAATCGGGCGGGCCGTCGCTCAGGCAGGTCTCGATAAGCCCGCTGAGCGAGCCGGTCGCCAGGCAGATGCAGGTATCGGCTCCACCGTAGTACAGGCGGATGCGGTCGGCGTCATTATCGGCAATTGCCCCGCAGGTAAAGACCACGTTGGGAACCACGCCGATCCGCTCATATTCCGCATCCGGCGACAGAATGGAGCCACGGGTCAGGCCGACGATACGCTCCGGGTCATCCAGGTCCAGCAGCATCGCGCCCAGGGCATACCGATAACCGGCACATGAGAGGGCTACACCGTGAATAATCGTCAGCCAACCCTTTTCGGTGCGGATCGGCGGGGTAGGCCCTATCTTGGTCCGTGCCCACGGAGCGAACCCCGGCGTCAGCATCGGCCTGAAATGCCCCCAGTGAACCAGGTCGGGCGAACGGGCCAACCAGATGTTTCCATCGGTGTGATGTTCGTTCGGGGCGACCCTGTAAGGGCGGTCCAGACGCATGTAGTAGCCGTTGATTTTTCCGGGGAACAGGCATGGAACACGATTGTCCGGTAGCGAGACTACGTCCATGTATTCGAATTCCCGGAAATCCTTCGTCCGCCCCAGGATACCAAGCGTCCCCCACGGACGCCCGCCGCCGGGATGGATGATATAGTACCAGCCTTCCATAAAGGTAACTCGCGTGTCGATCACACCGCCGACGAGCTTCGAGAAAGGCTCGGAATCCGGCTTCTTCAGGAAGGGTTCCGGGTCGATGTCGAATTTGACGCCGTCGGCGCTGCGGGCTACGTGGGTCGTCGAGCCGGGCAAGCCCCGGTAACTACCGCTGCGATGGCCAATCGAGACCAGCAGGATCGTCTCATCACCCATCATCGTCTGTCCGCAGTTGAAAACGGACGATGCGCCGGGGAAGTCGGCGGTAGTCAGCAGCGGGTTCTCACTGTGCCGCTCCAGTTGAAAATCGTTAATAAAACCGGTTTTACCTTGCTCTGTCGTGGACATATTCAAGTTTCTCCTGAAAAATAGATATTTCGTGTAATCCCCACGGGACCTTGGGTCCGTGAACTATTTCACTACCAGGTTCATCAATCTGCCGGGGACGACGATTTTTTTGACTATCGTTTTGCCTTCGACGGCTGCGGCGACTTTCGGTTCGGCCAATGCGGCTTCGATGATTGCATCTTCGGCGGCGTCGGCGGGGACGGTAATAAGCCCGCGCATCTTACCGTTGACCTGGACAGCCAACTCGGCTGTGTCTTCAACCAGCAGCGATTCGTTATATTCCGGCCAAGGTTCGTAAGCCAGCGATTTGTCGTGTCCCAATCGCTGCCAGAGTTCCTCGGCCAGGTGCGGCGCGAACGGCGCGAGGACCGGCACGAACCGCTCGGCCTGAGTTTTTGAAATCGCCCCGGCTTTGAAAACCACGTTGACGAATTCCATCATTGCGGCGATTGCTGTATTGAATTTCATCGCCTTGATGTCCTCGCCGGCCTTCTTGATGAGTTTGTGCAAGGCCCGCTCGACTTTTTCGTCGCCGACTTTGTCAGTCAGTAACGATTGAGTCTCCTCGTTGCCGCAAATCATCCGCCAGACTCGATGCAGGAAGCGATGCACGCCCGGAACGTCGCGGGTATTCCACGGCTTGGAGGCTTCCAACGGCCCCATGAACATCTCATACAGGCGGAAGGTGTCGGCACCGTATTCGCCGATAACCTCGTCGGGGTTGACCACGTTCTTGAGGCTCTTGGACATTTTTTCGATGGATTCGCTCAAGACCTCGCCGGTGGTTTTGTGGACCGGCTTGTCGCCGGAGGTGTCAACGTCCTCGTATCCGACGCAGACGCCGCGCTTGTCGCGGTAGGCATACGAGCGGATCATTCCCTGGTTGAAGAGTTTCCCGAACGGCTCAGGCCCGGAGACATAACCCAGGTCGTAAAGCACCTTGTGCCAGAATCGCGAATAGAGCAGATGCAGCACGGCGTGCTCTGCACCGCCGACGTAAAGGTCAATGCCTCCGATTGCGGATTGCGGATTGCGGATTGCGGATTCCTCGCTCGGCGGCTTCATCCAGTACTTTTCAACATCACTATCGCAGAAAATTTTTTCGTTTTTCGGGTCGAGGAAGCGGAGGTAGTACCAGCAGGAGCCGGCCCATTGGGGCATGGTGTTGATTTCGCGCTTCGCTGGACTGCCGCAGGATGGGCAGGTCGTGTTGATCCAATCGGTCGCCTTGGCCAGCGGCGGGGCCGGCGGGGCGTCAGGGTCGTCGCTAGCCGACGGTGTGAAATCGTCCATCTCCGGCAACTCAAGCGGGAGTTGGTCTTCGTCCAGCGCGACCGTGCCGCATTTTTCACAGTGAACTATCGGGAACGGTTCGCCCCAGTACCGCTGGCGGCTGAAAAGCCAGTCACGCAACTTATAATTAACAGCCGCCCGACCGAGGCCGTTCTCTTCAAGCCATTCGGTGACCTGCTTCTTAAACTCGGCTGTCGTCAGCCTGTCGTACCGGTCTGAATTGACGGCTGTGCCTTCGCCGGTGAAAGCGATTGAATAGGTTTCAGGTTTGCTGATGTAATTCTTAATCCAGTTTTCGGGATCACGATCCCACTCTGGTTTCGGCATTGGTTTCGGACGTTTTTGTTGGATCCATGTCATATCCGGCATTACTACGGCCCGCATAGGCAAACTAAATGCCTTTGCAAACTCGAAGTCACGCTCATCGTGGGCCGGTACTGCCATTATCGCGCCGGTGCCGTAGCCCATCATTACATAGTCCGCCACCCAGATTGGGATTTTCTCGTCGTTGACCGGGTTAATCGCGTAAGCGCCGGTGAAGACGCCGGACTTCTGCTTGGTCTCGGTGGTGCGTTCGAGTTCGGATTTATGAGCCGCCTCTTTTACGTACCCGTCAACCGCATCGCGCTGCTCGTCGGTAGTTATTTGCTCAACGAGCGGATGCTCCGGCGCGAGCACCATATAGGTCGCACCGAAAAGCGTATCGGGGCGTGTCGTATAGACCCGAATCACTTCTTGTTCAGGCACGGGCGAGACGCCCGTGCTACCGTCAACCACAAAATCGACATCCGCCCCTTCGGAACGCCCGATCCAGTTTCGCTGCATGATCTTTATTGATTCGGGCCAGTCGAGTTCGTCCAGTCCTTCCAGCAGGCGGTCGGAATAGGAGGTGATGCGGAGCATCCACTGCTTGAGGTTCTTGCGATAGACAGGCCAGTCGCCGCGATCGGACTTGCCTTCGTTGGTAACTTCCTCGTTGGAAAGGACCGTTCCGAGTTTCGGGCACCAGTTGACCGGAACCTCGGCCATGTACGCCAGGCGGTATTCGTCAATTAGCCGGCGCTGCTGGTCGAGAGCAAGTTTCTGGAACTTCACCTGGCCGTAGGCGACGCCCTCCAGACTTATGTTGGGAATCCGGTCATAGGGAGCCACGGGGACAACGTTTCCGCCTGCATCCACAGCCAGTGCGCCGGAAAAGAGTTTGTCAATCAGTTCCTCAATCGGTCTGGCTGCGTCTGCGTCCGGGTCGTACCAACTGTTGAACATCTTCAGGAAAATCCACTGTGTCCAGCGGTAGTAGTCCGGCTCGGTCGTAGCCACCCGGCGCGACCAGTCGTAACTGAAGCCGAACATCTTTATCTGCCGCTCGATGTTGGCGATGTTGGCGGCTGTGGTTTCGCGCGGGTGTACGCCGTGCTCGACGGCATATTGCTCTGCCGGCAGACCAAAGGAGTCGTAACCCATCGGATGCAGGACATTAAAACCCTTCATCCGTTTATGGCGGGCGACAATGTCGGTGGCTGTGTACCCTTCCGGATGCCCGACGTGCAGGCCTGCACCGGACGGGTACGGAAACATATCGAGTATGTAGTACTTTGGCCTATCGGCGAAATCCACATCGTCCGGGTTAGGCTGGATGAAAGTCCCGTTTTCCTGCCAGTACGCCTGCCACTTCTTCTCAATTTCCGTAAAATCGTATTTTCCCATCATTCCACCAATTACACAAATTATCGCGAATTACACAAATCAAAAATTTTCAAGCCGCTGTTGTACTTGTTCCCAACTCATTCCGACAATCAGAAATTCTTTTCGTGGATTCGTCGGACCCGAAATCAACGTAACGTCTTTTTTGCTCACCCCCATCGCCTTTGCCAGTATGGCCGCAACGGCCTTGTTGGCCTTGCCTTTCTCTGCCGGTGCCGACGTTGCGATCTTCAGGCAATCGCCGAGGGCGCCGACGATCCGGTCCCGCGAAGAACCGGGAACGACCTTCACCGGAATAACTGTACCGCCGTCAACATCACGAACATCAATGTTCTGGATATCTTTCAATCCGCAATCCCCACGGGACCGAGGGTCCGCAATCTGAAATCCGCAATTACTTAAGCATTCCCTGCTCGCGTGCATACTCGAAGACTCCACCGGCGGCGATGATCGGTCCGACATCGCCCAGCGGCGATAGGTCAAACTGTTCACCGGTTCGAAGGTTTTTCAGCGTCGCGGAGGCAGTGTCTATCTCGGCCTCGTCGCCGGTGGTGAATTTTTCCACGAGTCGCTGCGGCGTTTCGAACGGTACGAGGTATCCGCCGTTGACGCTGTTGCGATAGAAGATTCGCGCGTATGACTGGGCCACCACGACCGAGACGCCCGCTTCAGACAACGCAAGCGGCGCATGCTCTCGCGACGAGCCACAGCCGAAGTTTTTACCGGCAATGACCACGGTAAAATCGCCGGCGAATCCGTCGCCGGCGACGAAGGGGATGTTCCCCTCCGGCAGGCCTGATTGCGCGGGCGGGACGCCGCTGAGGGCATACTTTCCGAAATACCTGCGTTCGTCCGCATCGGCTGGGTTGTAGGAAAGATACTCGGCTGGGATTATCTGGTCGGTATCGATATTGTCGCCAAGAACAAACACCTTGCCGCGAATAACATTTTCCATGCTTTTATCCTTTCGGTGATTCGCGGGTATTCTATCGCGTGAGGAGGTACTGCGAAACTCACAAGTGGTAAAAAAAAAAGGGCGACACCCAGGCGGAGGGAGACCTGAGAATCGCCCCTACTTGCCGCAACCCTTGGTGCAGGTGGAGGGAGACCTACACCGTTATTGGGTGCAGCGGACATTTGGACCGTAACGTCTGTCCGACTTTTCCGATTATCCCACTATTACTACGCTTTTTCTCGGCAAAATTAAAGGAAATTCTTGAGAAAAATTTTCGCCTCGCACATCTCCTCTATTAATTTTAATGATTTCACCGGTTTATAGTTCCGCCCTTCAGCCCATATTTATTCGTTCACTTGCTGTCAACTGCATCCCAGCGATGCACCACAGTTAAAGCACTTGTAACAGTTTCCGTTTCGCACGGTAATCGCTCCGCACACATCGCATGGCGGAGCGTCTTCCTGGAAATGCGAGAACTGCTGATCGATACGATTGATGGGCTGAACCGTCTGCACTTCCTTGAGTCCAGTCGTTGCGGCATCGTCCGAATCGCGGTCGGTTCCGCCGTTTCCGCCATCACCGCCTGTAAGTAAAACGGCGCCGGAGGCCGGTACATCCTTGCTGCCGGTCCGGCCGGCGCCTCGCATCCCGGGGGCCGAATCATCCCTGCTGCCACCCGCAGAAACCGGAACAGTTGACCCGCCGCGACCTGCCGTGCGACCCGCCGCAGTAGTCATACCGGTTTGGTTCAAAAAGTTTATGTCCAACCAGCGGAATATGTAATCAACGATACTCTTGGCGAACGGGATGTCCGGATTTGCGGTCATCCCGCCCGGCTCGAAACGCTGGTGCGAGAATTTTCTTGTCAAAGCCTCCAACGGGACGCCGTACTGGAGGCACAGACTGATAGATGTGGCGAAGGCGTCCATCATTCCACCGACGGTCGAACCTTCCTTGGCCATTGTGATAAACACCTCGCCCGGTTCACCGTCATCGTGCAGACCGACGGTTATATACCCCTCGTGTCCGCCGACCTCGAACTTGTGAGTCAGCGACTGGCGAGTCGCCGGAAGGCGTCGCCGGCGGGGTATTGGCTTGGACGAAGAATCTTCGGTTTTGGTTTTTTCAGGCTCCTCGACCTCGTCGTCGTCTTTTTTCAGATTCAGCGGCTGGGAAACCTTCGACCCGTCGCGATAGATAGCAACGGCCTTGAGACCCATCTTCCATCAGCTGATGAAAGCATCGGAAATATCGTCTATGGTTGAGTCCTTGGGCATATTGACGGTTTTTGAGATTGCCCCGGACAGGAAAGGCTGGACCGCCGCCATCATTCGCAGGTGTCCGGTGTAGTGAATGGATCGGTTGCCGTTGACCGGTTTGAAGGCACAATCGAATATCGCCAGATGTTCTTCAACCAGGTCAGGCGCCCCTTCAATTGTGTCGTTCTCTTCGATGTGCTGGAGTATCAGCCCGATCTGCTCCTTACTGTACTCAAGCCTCTCCAGCGCCAGCGGGACGGTCTGGTTGACGAGTTTGAACATTCCCCCGCCAGCCAGCATCTTGTACTTTACCAGCGCGATGTCAGGCTCGATACCGGTAGTGTCGCAGTCCATCAGGAACCCGATCGTCCCGGTCGGCGCAAGCAATGTAGCCTGTGCATTTCGGTATCCGCTGGTCAGACCGGCGGCGATTGCTTCGTCCCAACCGCTTCGGGCAGCGTCGATCATCTCGGTCGAGCAGGCGGAGCGGTCGATGTCCTCGACGGCCTGACGGTGCATCCGCATCACGTTAGTCATCGCTCGGCGGTTAGGGGCGAACTCCGGGAAAGGCCCGATCTGACTGGCAAGTTCGGCGCTGGTGGCGTATGCTTCGGCCGTCATTATCGCCGTTATGGCGGCGGCGGCGGCGCGTCCGGGATCGCTGTCGTATGCCCATCCGAGACTCATCAGCAACGCGCCAAGGTTAGCATAACCAAGCCCCAACGGGCGGAACTCGTGACTGTTGCGGCAAATCTTCTCCGTCGGATAACTGGCGTGATCTATTATCGTCTCCTGGGCGATAATGAATATCCGGGCGGCGCGACGAAAACCCTCTATATCAAACGAACCGTCCGCACGACGGAACTTCATCAGGTTAAGACTCGCTAAATTGCACGCCGAATCGTCAAGGAACATATACTCGCTGCAAGGGTTGGAGGCGTTTATCGGGCCGCTGACCGGGCAGGTGTGCCAATTGTTAATTGTCGTGTCATACTGCACGCCCGGATCGCCGCAGATGTGACAGCTGGCAGCCATCTTTTCAAGCAACTCGGCTGCACGATGCCGACCCGTTATTTTTTCCGGATCAGTAACAGCATGCGTGCACCACTCCCGGTCATTCTGGGCGGAATGGAGAAAATCATCCGTCAAACGGATCGACAGGTTGGCGTTCTGATACATCACCGTCCCATAGGCTTCGCCGTTGTAATCGCCGTCGTAACCGGCGTCTATAAGCGCCCAGGCCTTCTTTTCTTCTTTGGCTTTGCACTCGATGAATTCGAGAATGTCCGGATGTTCGCATCGGAGCGATTGCATTTTGGCTGCCCGGCGGGTCTTACCGCCGGACTTGACGACCGCGGCTATCTGGTCGAAGACACGCATGAAACTCAACGGACCGGAAGGAACCCCGCCGCCGGAAAGTTTCTCCTTGCTCGACCGAAGCGTCGAGAGGTCCGTTCCCGTCCCGGAACCATACTTGAAGAGCATCGCCTCCGAAGCCGCCAGGCGCATGATGTCTTCCATCGTGTCATCGACGCTCTGGATAAAACAGGCTGAACACTGCGGGTATTTATAACCCTGATGTGTTCTGGACGGCGACTTGCTCTGCTTGTCCCAATGAAAATTACCTTCGGAACCTTCCACGCCTTTGACGTGAAAAAGCCCGACGTTGAACCACACCGGAGAGTTGAACGCCCCGTACTGATTAAGGCACAACCAGGACAATTCGTCATAGAAAGCATCAGCGTCTTCTTCGGAAGCGAAGACGCCGTCGTCGCGCGCCCAGTCGGCGATTGTCCGGCTGACACGGTAAATCAACTCCCGCACCGACTTTTCACGATCTTCCGTACCCTGCTCGCCGAAGAAATACTTACTGACGACGACGTTCACAGCCAACTGGCTCCACTGCTCGGGAACCTCCACGTCGTCCTGCTCGAAGATAATTTCTCCGTTTTCGTCCTTGATGACGGCGGAGCGTTTCTCCCAGGTTACCTGTTCGAATAGATCGACCCCCTCAGGGCAGAAATGCCTTTCGACCCGAAGCCCGTCCGGTGCATCCCTGATCACCTCTGTCTCACCAACACCGTCCTGATCCGTCAATACCGGAGAAGAAGAATGAACTGTCATCAGATACCTCTTACTGCTCGCACTATAAAAGAATGAATGAAACGACCACACCGACGAAACAACTCCGACCTGATAAAGATTTGAGTCCCGCCGTTGCACATGCGAGACACAATCCACCACTGACCAACTGGCCGATTTCAAGCCCCGCAAGAATTCCACTCATCGAAGGCCCAGAAACAGGATCGGTAAGAGGCCATGCGATACCGCATCACCCCTCAACTATCAAGGATACCCTATATATTGAGGTGGTCAAGCACAAATTAATCAAAATATAGTAGTTTTTTGTAACCGACTGTTCTAAAAGGAGTTTCTATCGATAATTTTTTTACCCAACAGGAAACAACACCCAATATCAGTGTCCTGAAGGCATATTCACCACCACATCTTGGATTCCGTCTCTCCTGATGGCTACAGGTTGTGGAAAACCTGTTGGAATCTGTTGGCAATTTACTCCCCGTTATAGAATTGACGGTGAACCAAACAGAAACCGTCTTCCGAAAGCGCTATTCCGGGCGAAAGACCCGCTTGCCCGGATATTGCTCTTCGGTGCGCCTCCGGCGTTACCACAGAGATCGCAGGCGGCCCCAAGGGGCGCGCCTGCGTCCTCTGCGGTTAATGAAAAATGCGGGCCAAAAAAAAACGCGACATATTTTTTGTCCCGCTCGAATGTAAATCGTAGTGTTACGTTAGAACCAGCACGGGTCCGTTGCCGCGATATTCCGCCGACGGACCTGAAAGGCTGCGGAGGGTTTGCCATGCGGTATCGAGTACATTATTGCCTTGAGAACGATCGTCTGACGACTGAAGTGGAGGCTGCTTCGCCCCACGAAGCCGTTGTCAAGTTCCGCCACACTCGCCCGGACAGCGAAGCCCGTGGTCGGCGAGGCTCGGAAGTCCTCAGTATCACGCCGGTAGAGACGCACAACGCGACCAGTTACGCCTGACGGCAGGATGGTCGCAATTTGCGACCACCTCAATAAAGTTTCGGGGCTGAAGTTTATAATACCCCGATAATCCCGCAGATAATGAGAAAGCCGATCCACGCGCCGAAGATGGCTGCTACGGCGAGATATTTCCACGGGCGCGGATTGCCACTGCGGTCGGGGATGCCGTCGATTGCATCGACGGGATGGGGGTAATTCGTCTTGTCGGTCTTTTGCGATGTGCCGGAGTTTTTCGTGTTTGCGGGCATTGGTCAGTTATTTCCATGGAATACTTCGTCAGACCCGAAGGCCAGGGTGAAATCGTACACGTTTCGGAAGTCGTCGATACTGTCCGTGTCGCTTTTGTTCATCAGCCCGTTGTCGGTCAGCAGATAAACCATATTCCCGAAGTCCATCGTCTCGCGGATACCCCATCGTCCCAGCACGGTCGGCGCAAGTAAGCCCCACCGCTCCAGCGCCTCGTCGCGGAGCGCCCGGCAGAGCTGCCCGCCCGTTACGTGGTGCGGATCTTCCTCATCGACTTGATCGCCATGGAATTCCTTCACCGCTCGCGCCAAACCGTCGTGAAGAAAGGCAAACGCCTCACGCGGATAACGCCCGTCGCTACGGACAACATCTTCAAATACCTTTTCAGGTTTCTCGCTCATTGGTCCAAAAGTTTCCTCGGGAACAACGGGTCGGATTTGACCGTTTTTGTTCCCGGTTCAATCAGCCCGAAGCGTCCCCGCTCGCTCAACGTCCTGTCGGACCCGACGGAGACGCCCAAATGCGCCAGGCCCTCTGCCGCCTTTTCCGGCATGAACGGTTCGAGGTAACTAAACACTATCCTGACGGCTTCGGCGCAGGTGTAAAGTATCGTCCCCAGACGCTCTCGCTTCGACGGGTCTTTTGCCAGTTTGAACGGTTCGGTCGCGTCGATGTAACGGTTCGTCGCCGAGGCGAGTTCCAGGGCAGCGCCGATGTACTCGCTGAATCGGTAACGGGACATCATCTCCGGCGACTCGTTCCCAAGCCGCTTTATCGACTCGGCGAGAAAGTCGGCTTCGACGTTTTCCAATGTCCGCTGTTGCGGCTGGGGCACGATGCCGTCGAAATACCGTCCAATCATATTGACCGTCCGGCTAAGCAGATTTCCCACGTCGTTCGCCAGTTCCGTATTATAACGTCTCCCGAAGGCTTCGCGTGAGAAATCGCCGTCGGCTCCGAACGTAATCTCTCGCAGCAGGAAGTACCGAAACGCGTCGCGGGAGTACTCTTCGCAAATATCGCTGATGG
>JAUVIQ010000198.1 GCA_030592655.1 Planctomycetales bacterium
CCATTTTCTGTCGTAGAAAGGTATCTGAATGTCCAAAGTTTGCATCGGTATAGATTTAGGCGGGACATTTATCAAATTCGCCCTGCTGGATGAAAATATGTCTGTAACCGGGGCGCTTCAACTGCCCACACCGGCCGAGGCAGGTCCGGACGGTGTGATCGAATCGATGATTTCCGGTGCGACTGAACTGCTTGATCACGAGGGTATATCAGCCGGTGATGTAACAGGTGTCGGCATCGGTTCGCCCGGACCTCTGGACCTGGCTGCCGGCGTGGTCATCGGAATGCCGAACATTCCCGGCTTCGTCAATATCCCGCTCCGCGACCGTGTCGGCGACGGGCTGGGTATCCGGACCGTTCTGGAAAATGACGCCAACGTCGCAGCCTTGGGCGAATACCTCTGCGGGTCCGGTAAGGACACCGACGTGATGGTCATGCTGACGTTGGGAACGGGTATCGGTGGGGGGATAGTCATCGCAGGGGACCTTATACGCGGCGCACACGGAATCGGCGCTGAACTCGGACACATGATCGTTGAGCCGGACGGCGAACAGTGCCCTTGCGGACTGCGAGGATGCCTGGAACGGTACGCATCGGCGTCGGCTGTGGCGAGATACGCCCGGAAACTCATCGAACAGGAAGGACGCAAGAGCATCCTGACCGAAGTGCTTGGGCGAAAGGGTGGGATTGACGCTGCCGACGTTAATGAGGCCCGACACGCCGGCGACGACCTGGCGGCCAAGGTGTGGGACCGCGCAATCAGTTACCTTGCCGTCGGATGCGTAAATATCACCCGTCTGCTGGACCCGGACCTTATCGTCCTGGGCGGGGGTATGGCGAAGGCCGGCGACGACCTGACCGAACCGTTGCGACGTCATTTCAGCAGGCTTCACTGGACAATCGATACGCAAAAGACAGCCCTGACCCTGGCGTCGCTCGGTAATGACGCAGGCGTCATCGGAGCCGCCGGCGCAGCATGGAAACAGTTCGGATAAAAGATTTTACGTAGCCTTCGGGGAGAAAAGATGTTATATTCAGGGAACGTGTGTTACGGGATGTATCGATACTTATTATAAAAGAAAAGAGAAAGAGGTTTGAAATGGCGCTTCATGTCATTCGCGCGATCTTCGTTATGGCGGTTTTGGCTATTGCCGCAAGTTATGCCTTAAGCCCAGAGGTGCAAGGTTCGCCAGTGCTGGATCCGGACACAGGCAAGGAGACAGGGTTCTCGATTGTTGCAAAGGTTACACTGGTGATGGTGGTCCCCGTGGTTCTGGCGGTGGGGCTGGTGTTGGTCGATATGGCCTTTAAAAATAAAAGCCTCTTGAACATCAGCGGTTTGTTTTTCGGCGTTGTAGCCGGAGTGTTTCTGGCGTATATCATTGGGATGGTGGTGGAATTGGGTGCGTCGGTTTTCGTACCTGATGCGTCGCCGGCGCCTGCGCCCAAGTCGTACAAGGCGCCCTCGCCGATTGCTCGGCGCCCGACGATGGGGTCGGCTGAAAGCCCGACGACGGGGCCGGCTGAAAGCGGGCAGAATGAAAAATTGAAGGAAGAAATCAGAACTCTCCGGGAACAACTGGAGTATGCAAAAAGGGAAACTGCGACGGAGCGAACATCAGCCACCGGACAACCGGCGCTGGTGAAAATGATCAAACTGCTCGTGGGAGCCTGTGCAATCTATTTATGCGTGTCCTTTGTTATGCAGACCAAGGACGACTTCAGGTTTGTTATTCCATACGTGGAATTTTCACGCCAGAGCAAGGGTTCGCACCCGTTGATTCTGGATACGTCGGCCATTATCGATGGTCGGATAGCCGACATCGCCGAAACGCGAATACTGGAAGGCGTTTTGGTTGTTCCGCGTTTCGTCGTCGAAGAGACCCAGAATATCGCCGACTCGTCGGATAAACTCAGGCGAAGCCGGGGACGCAGAGGTCTGGATATGCTCAATCGGCTCCGGGGCAACGACAAAATCGAAGTCAAACTGCACGATGCGCATATCCCCGTTGTCGAGGACGCCACCGAAGTTGACCATAAACTGGTCGCCCTGGCCGAGCACATGGACGGGAAAATCGTTACGAACGATTACAATCTCAACAAGGTCGCCCAACTTCGCGGCGTGGATGTAATCAATATTAACGACCTTGCCAACGCGCTCAAACCGGTCGTCCTTCCGGGCGAAGCCGTTACCGTCAAGATCATCAAACCCGGTGAAGAATCAGGACAGGGCATCGGATACCTCGACGACGGAACAATGGTCGTCGTTGAGCAGGGGCGAAACCATATCGGCGAAGACCTGGAAGTTACGGTAACTTCAACTCTACAAACGTCCGCGGGAAGAATGATCTTCGGAAAAGCCGGTAACAACACCTGATTGCGGATTGCAGATTGCGGATTGCGGATTTTTTCCTAGTCCCTGGTCCCTAGTCCCTGTCTTTTACCGACGCTACCGCCGATGCAATCGCGTGCGTTGAAATATGGCTTATCGAGATGATTATCTCGGTGAGTCTCTGTTCGTCCGCGATTTCCCGCCCTCTTCCTGTGAGGTTAATCCTGGGCCTGCCCGACGGTTCGTTGACGACTTCGATATCAAGCCAGTTAACACCCTTCCGCAGACCCGTCCCCAGGACCTTCATCACAGCCTCTTTCGCCGCGAACCGTCCGGCAAGGTGTTCGATCTGCCGCCTTCGGCCCCGACAGTATTCCAGTTCCACCGGCGTGAATACGCGATTGAGAAACCTCTCGCCATAGCGGTCGATCATCTCGCCGAGACGCTTGCAATCGACCATATCGATACCGTGGGCTGCGACTGTCATAGCCCAGATAGTAATCTCCACCTAAAGCAGTATCAAGTTTTCAGGCCTAAGCGTCCGATAATTTCATATGGTCGGGTGAGGTTCTGTACCAGCAATTCGTTTAGCCGTCGTCGGTACGACGACGAACAATCGATGAAAGGACAGGATTTGTGAGCGTATTATCGACTCGTTGCAAGAACGACCGTCAGGGAGCACCGGCCCAACTTGCCGAAGAGGTCCGCTCCCTTCGGGAACAGTTGGCCCGTACCCAGCGTCGGGCGACAGTTGGAACCATGGCTGCGATGGTGGCCCACGAGTTCAACAATATCCTTACGCCCATGTCGAATTACGCCCGTCTTGCCGCCGACGGCGACGAAGAAATGCGGGACAAGGCCATTCACCACGCACTGGAAGGATCAGCCAGGGCTACGGAAATCTGCCGGGCGCTGCTTGACATTACAAAAAACGAATGCCAAACACTGCAAAAGGTCTCGCTGGCCGATCTGTTGGATGAAACGATCTCAGCAATGGGGCGGGATTTCAGTAAGGACGGGATACGCCTTATCAGGAAGATTCCCGCACGACTGAAAGTTACCACCAGGCCTGCCGAACTGAAACAAGTCCTGCTGAACATTCTCCTGAACGCTCGTGCCGCCGTGATGGAAAAGGGCGGCGATAAGAGCATCTCAATCTCGGCTGAACGGTCCGACGACCGGGTCATTTTGCGTGTGGCCGACACCGGCGTCGGTATCCCGCCGGAAATAAAGAAGCGCATCTTCGAACCGTTCTTCACCACGCGCGACAAAAACGGTTCAGGCCTGGGCCTGGCCGTTTGCAGGCAAATTATCAAGTCAATGAAAGGCCGGCTGACCGTCCGAAGCCAACTCGGAAAAGGCACGGTCTTCACCGTCTCCCTGCCCGCCAAAACCGCCGCCCGCCGAACAACCCGCAAGCCCCTCGCTCGAAGCGCGTAAAAAATAGCAGGGATGCAAGGGATACAGGGGATAAGAACAGATCAATTATTTTTACCCTCACGGCGTTTTATTTTGCTGTTAACTAAATCTTCTTTATCCCTTGTATCCCCTGCATCCCTGCTATTCTTATCTTTGATAAATGGGTAGTTGTCTGTAACTAACCGAGATTGCGAGGACGCCCATTGCCGTTGAGTAGCAGGTTCCCGCGCGGGATTCGTTTGATGAGCCTTGAGGCCAGGAACCGTCTTTCCGCTGATATTTGAGCATCATCTCGTACATCCTCGGGGCATACTGTTGCCAGTGTTTGCCGCCTAACTGGAACATCGCCTGTGCGGAATAATACAGGCCGTAGTAGAAGAAAGAACGGCCGTAACTCTTGACCGGATGGGCGAGTATCCAGTCTCCGCCTGCCAGTGATTCTGCGGAGTGGTGTTTTCCGCACAGTTCCAGGCATAGCACAGCGGTGGCTGTCCGCGCCGGACCCGGCGAGCCACCGGGCTGGTATCCAAAACCTATGCCGCCTTTGGGTCTGCCCGGTTTTGGCTTGTATCGGCACCGAATGACAAACTTTACGGCGTCGTCGATGGCCTTTTTTGGAATCGCGGCTCCGTTGCCCCTGGCTGAACGCAGCGACATCAACGCCCATCCGGTGCAGGAAATATCGCTGTCCCTGCTGGTGGGCTGATAACGCCATCCGCCCTGGTAACGCGCAGACTTTTTTATCTGCTGGGCAGTCAGGAGTAATCGCAGCGCCTTGGGCAGAACCTTGTCGAGGCGTTCCTGGCGCTTCGCATCCAGCATTCCGGAAACTTCCGAGAGCATCAGCGTCGAGATGGTGTGGCTGTACCACGGGCCATGGGACGAATTACCCGTCAGCATCCCGTTGGACTTCTGGCTTGCCATAACGAAGTCGATTCCCTTGTCGATGACGGTTCCGTAAGGTCCGCAGCCGGGGGTGTAACCGACTCCGAGGAACGCCATTACCGACAGCGAAGTAACAGCGGTGTTTTTCCCCATGCCGCTTGGCCAGTAACCTTCTTTGTGCTGGTGTTTCGCCAGGTAGGTCAGCGCCTTTGCGACAGCCTTTTCGATGGGCTTGTCGTACTTCGCCAAGGTCGGCGATGCCTGGTCGGCGCGGATACTGCCCGGAGGTATCGCCATTATCGCAATCGCGCAGGAGCAAAACAGTACGGCGCTGAGGCGTGTCATTTCTTATCCTCCTTCCGGTTGGGGTTTTTTTCGGCGGCTTTTTTGGCCAAAGCCCGTAAGTATCGTTTTATGAGAGTGCGGTATTCTTCGGGTCCGTCTGTTCGGGATGCCTGGAGGACCTGGTCCTTCAGATGTCCCGGCAGGCGTGCCCAGTCGGCGGCGTCGATACCCAGTTTGACGAGTTCGCCCGCCCGTAAGTCCGTCGCAGCCGTTCCGACGCGGGCGTCGGAATCCAGCGTGGACCCTCGCGCCGTTCCTATCCCTTGCTTGCCCATCGCGCCGGGCATCATTCCCATCGCCCTGGCCTGCTGGAGCGCCTGTTTCGCCAGCGAGGCGAGGAGTCGTGCAGCCTTGGCGGCC
>JAUVIQ010000057.1 GCA_030592655.1 Planctomycetales bacterium
GTCTTGACCACTCCATATCGCGGTAGGTTCCGCGAGGGATATGCGTCATAATACTTTCCGCCAATGTGTAGCGAATGGCCCATATAGACGATCATGTGTCTTACGGCACTCTCATAGGACCTCCTGATCTCAGCGTCCGCAAACACGCACTTGCCAGTTTCACACATGTCCCTCAAGAGCCCGAAGGTAACCATTGGAACGATAACCTTCGTCTGTGAGTAACGCAGCATCCTCTCGATATTTGCCTTACAACGATCCTCGTCGCTTAAATCACTCGCTTCCATCTCTGTGCTCCGTTGGTGTTCTGCCACCGCCTTAATAATCCCAGTCTCGATCCAATTCGTACTGCAATTCATCCATGAACGTTTCGTAACTGGATGCTTGCGGAATGGACAAGCCATTAGCCATCCCTGTTTCTGTCACGGCGTTTGCCTTCGTGCATACGGCTTTATCGAGAGCCAGCGTATAGAGATTCGCAGCCTTGTCAAAATGCAAACTATAACCAAGCCAGACCATGTCGGCCTCTCTCGGCGTTACTTCCTCCAATTCCGGTAGCGCGGAAAAGTGTCCGGTGTTCAGAGCTATGGCGACCTTTTTATTCCACGCATTGAAAATGCCCCCCTTGAAAATCAGTTGGGGAGCCAGTCTCTTGCGAGAAGAAGACAGATAATCAGGTCTTGGATAATTCGGACGACTGCTCCAATCCATGCTCTTTCTGCGCTCAGGGTTTTGCATGTAGTATTCAAATGGGTTCCTGACGTTCCCTGATATGTAAACCGCTTGGATTTCCAGCGCGCCGAAATCCGTGATTTTGCCTTTTGCGTCATACGATACAAGGACGACGTCAATGTTGCCGGCAGACTTGCCGAACTTGTCGTTAAGCCTGACCTCGGTAAGGGTCGTCCACTTGCTGTCCTTCGGAAAGAAAAACGATGCGGCATCTTCAGCGATAAACCAGTTTTGACGAAAGCGTATCGGACACGTAATTGCTATTTGATCCTCATGAAATATGCTGCATACGCCGAGCGGATCGTTAGCCTTGTCTTTCGTGCAATTAGGCACCTTGTTCCCAAACGGGCACAAGCGGTTGTTTCGGCAACGGACTGCATCCGGCGTTAAATTGCTAATCGGAAAACCGAACACCTCGGCAAGAGGTTGTTTTGGCATAATTCACATTCCCATTCTCTTATTGTCTTACCAAAGCCTCTCTGAAAAAGACGCCATCACTCATTCTGCGACTTGGCATGCCGGTTTGCAAAGTAATATTCACGCCGGTTTGTCGTTTGGCGTTACAGCGCTTTGATGATTACCAGTGTGATGTCGTCCTGCTGATGCGTTTGTCCCAGGAATTCGTTAACGGCGGCGACGACGGCATCGTGGATTTCGGCGGCGGATTTTTCGGCAGAGGCCGACAGGACCTCTCGCATCCGGTCCTTTCCGAACATATCGCCGGCGGAATTGGCTGCTTCCCATATACCGTCGGTGCCTATGGCGACGACATCACCGGCCTCCAGCGTAACGGGCTTGACGCTATCGAAAGTAGCGCCTTCGAGGATTCCCAGCGGCATGCCGGTGTTGGGCAGTTCTTCGATCTTCCCCATACTTCGCCTCAACCAGATGGCAGGGTCGTGCCCGGCGGAGGTCCACATCAACGAGCGTTTCGTCGCGTCCAGCACGCCATAAAACAGCGTCATAAACCGCGTCTCGCCGGTGTCTCTGACCAGGTGCGTATTCAGCACGCTGAATAGTTCGCTTAGGTCTCCACCGTACCGACCGGCGTGGCTGCGAAGAACGCCCCTCGCCGACGCCATCAGCAAGGCCGCTCCTATCCCGTGTCCGGTAACGTCGCCGACGGCTATTCCGAGTTTGCCCGACCCAAGGTCCACCAGGTCGATAAAGTCGTAGTAATCGCCTCCGGTCTCGTCGCAATAGATGCTCGTTCCGGCGACGTCAAAACCGTCTATCTTCGGCGATTCGGACGGAAGAAGTTGCTGCTGAATCTCCATCGCCACAGCCAGCGATCGTTGCATGTCCGCGTGCTGGCGAAGTTTAGGTCCCATGTCATTAAATATCTCGCCGAGTTCCTGCAATTCGTCGCCGGTTCGTATTTGCACGCCGGCGTCGTAATCACCGGCTGCGAGTCTTTCAGCAGCATCGGCAAGTCGGACCAGAGGCATGGTTACTCTGCGCGAGATGAAAAACGACACGATTACCACCACGACAACAACGCTGACCATGACGATCCCCGCAACCCGCAGACCCTGGGCTATTTGGGTCAGAACGTATTTTTCAGCCCCTGCGGCTTCGGCGATGATCTTTTCGTACGGTACGATGATGATGGGGAATTGTTTCTCGGCCCCACCGGCGCCGTAGGCCCACAATGCGTCTTTACCCTTATACCGCATCTTCCGCACGCCGGATTTGCCCGACACAGCATCGGCCATCAACGATTTCAACTCGTCGACGTCCTCGGATTCGAGATACTGTTTCAGTTCGGGGGCTCGCCAGTCCTTTCCGTGTCCCTCGTAACTTTTCTGCGTGAGGATTACCAGTTTCCCTTCGGTCTCGTCGCCCTTCATGCCTGGGAATACCAACAAACTCGATGTATCATCAGACCATTGTCCCGGAAGCGTCAATTCGCTGAAGACGCTACCCAGCGGAACGTCGATGGCCGTTACTCCGGCAAAGGACCCGTCAGGATAATGCACAGGCATAGCCAGCGACAGCGCAACCGTTCGCGTGGAGACATCCACCGCTGGAAGTGTCCAGGTAAGAGCGTTTTCTTCCTTGGCCTGCGTGTACCACGTGCGTACGCGGGGGTCGTAATCGGGCGGATAACCGCCATGCCCCGGATAGGATGTATGAATCCCCGATTCCAGGGAGGTGTACTGCCAGGACATACGTTTGGCGTTGGATTTATGGAGCGACCGATACACCTTCGGCATCGTCGAGAGGCACGCCAGGTCGTCGGCGACGGTCTTTCGGTCAATCCCCGCCACCAGAACGCAAACCTGCTGGTCGTAGGTAACCTGAATCGGGACGACTTTACCGTCCGGGCCAAGCCGTTTGAGACTCGCCGATGCTTTCATGCCCGAAGGAAGGTTGTCGCCTTTGTCATAATCCTCACCGAAGAACAGTTGCGGTGAGGCCGGCGGTTTCCCGGCAAGCCTGTCTTCAACCCCGTCGGCCTGGATAATCAGGGCCAGTTCCAGTATCTCGATGTCGCGTGTGATAATCTCACCGTATCCGTCCACAATATGCTGGAGATGTTGGCGAGCGTTTTTTGTGAGTATTTCTCGTCTGTCCGATGCCAGTTGGACTCCAAGACGACGCATGGAAGTGCGATTCAGAAACGAACCGACAATCAACGGCACCAACGCAATCACCAACAGCAGAATCAGTAGTTTCCAGCGAATCTTCATAATCACTCCTGCAATTCCGGGCAGGTTTGCTTTACTGCCTCAAGAAAGGCCTCGGCTTTTTCGATTGCCGTTTGTGCATTATCCGTCGTCACTTGTGTCAATCCGCCATAATCGCCGGTTTCCCGAAGATCCATCAGAAAGTCATAAGCACGTCCCTGTTTTTCCTCCCACTGCCCGGTTTTTACGAGTTCCCGATGCATCGCCGCTCGAATAGCGGGATGTCTTGAGAATGTCTGGCCGCGGAGGGCAAACAACGCGGTGAGCGAATGAAAGGCTGCATAGTATGCTCGTGATGCAGCAGAGTCGGGATCGGTCTGGACAAGTTGCTTTCCGGAAGCCAAAGTCCGCTGAGCGCGTTGCCATTCGACGGTGGCAAATTCTTTCATACTGCGATTCCTTCCAGATGGGCGCTCCGATAAAGGGGACATTCCACGGTTTCATATTCGGCGGCTTCAGCCGGTTTGGCGCTGATCCGCCGTCCGATTTGAACAGACAGTTCGTAAAGGGCGTCGAGATTGATTTCCAGATCCCGTCCGTAATCGACCGGACCGTCGAGCAATACGAGCACGTCGATATCGCTGTCGGGGCCGGCGTCTCCACGAGCCTCAGAACCGTAAAGCACCACGCCACGCAGACGCCCGCCGTACACTGCCTCCAGGCGGGTTTTAATTTCCTTGAGAAGTTCTTCCCTGATCATTGAAAAACACCCTTTCAGGACACCGGCAAATGCTTTTGGACTATCTGCCATACTACCGCAACCCCTCCGGCAGAACAACACAAGACATTTAATGATAGTGCTTTGATAATATTTACTCTATGCAGATTCCTGTGATATGATGCGGGAAGATTTTTCAGGTGAAGAGTAAAAGAGAAGGACATGAAAATCTGGAAGCCGTTGGTTGCAATCCTGGCTGTTACGGTACTCGGCGTTGCCGTCGGATTCGTCTCCTGTGGTATGCTTTTTAACTGGGTGTACGAACTCGAACCGACGAACGTCTGGAAGCCGATGACAGGGCCGCCCGGCGTAATGTTCCAATTGGCGCATTTGGGTCTGAACGTCGTGCTGGTGGCTGCGTATCTCCTGATAAGAAAGGGCTTGCCCGGTAAGAGCGGGCTTATCAAGGGGTTGACGTTTGGGCTGGGCGTATGGGCGGTCGGGACGCTGCCGGGGATGTTCTCGACTTACGCATTTATGACGGTAGCCCCGACGGTCATAATCTACTGGACGATCCTCGCGCTGGTTTTGTGCCCCCTGAAGGGAATTATCATCGCGGCAATATGCGGGAAATAAGTTTTTCTTCCGCTTCCAACATTACATCGCGGCACCCAGCTTTAAGTACTTGACAAATATAGCCGATAGGCTATATTATTGATATGTGGGAAGTGGAATTCACGGATGAGTTTGACCGGTGGTGGAACACGCTGGCCGAAGATGAGTTCAAATCTGATGGCACGTAACTTTAGAGAACTTGAAGCGAAGATGAAGCCGCAGCGGCTTGCACGCGCCAAGGTCCGTGCAAAGGAAATGATGGCCGAGATGCTCCTCGCGGAGATTCGCAAGCAGGCCGGCCTGACACAGGACGAGTTGGCTGAATCCTTGAAAATCAAGCAGCCAAGCCTGTCGAAACTGGAGTCCCGCAACGACATGCAGATCAGCACGCTTCAGCGGATCGTCGAGGCATTGGGCGGAAAACTTGAATTGGTCGCCCACTTACCGGGCAGCGACATCCGTCTTACGCAATTCGAAAAGTAGAGACAGGAAACATGGGTAACGTCCCTATGTTTCCCCTATGTTTCCCTATGTTTCCCAAAAGTAGAGACAGAAAACATGGGTAACGTCCCTACGTTTCCTATGTTTCCTCTATGTTTCCTCCGTCCCTATGTTTCCAACAACCCCGCTGTCCCCATTTCCCCAGAGGATCTATTTCTTCTTGCGTTTCCTATTCGGTGCTTGTGTCAGCGCAGATGCAGCCACTGATTTCTGCTTCTTGGTCGATTTGGGGTTTTGAAGAATCTTCCCCGCCTTGGAGGCAACCTTCTTTGATGTTTGCTCATTACGCTTGGCCATGATGTACTCCTTTAAAGTTGGTATTAGGTATTTAGGGCTGCCCCTATTTTCTCTATTTTCCGGGAAAATGGATAACATCGGAACGGAGACGCAAATTCATTTCCCTTTGCTGCCCCAGTTGCGACACGGAAAGACCGGTCACGTCGGCAATGTCTTCTGGAAATACGCCTATCTGCATTTGACATGTATTGTCCGTCAGCAGGTTGTTTTGCAGAAGAATATCCAATGATCTTGACAAAAGATTGGGGACTTCCGGTTTGATTTCATCATCCAGGGGTTCGGGATTTCGGATTTTCTGACGCGACATTTCCCGGAAGAAATACTGGCCTCTATCTTTTTCGATTGCTCCGAGGGCCTGAAGTCTCATAATCATTGCCGCAATACTTACGCGCCAACGCGGCTTAATTTGCTTCATCACTCGCAGTGTGACAGGAAAACATTCTTCCAGGAACGACGCTTCCGGCATTAAAAAGGCACCAGCAAACAGATGGGCTTGCTTTTCAATTTGTTTATGTAATTCGGGAGTTTGTATTGCTACTTGATCCAAGTGCCGATGCAGAATGAGATGAGCCAACTCATGCGCAATGTCAAATCGAAGGCGCACTGCCGAAGCGCTCCATGAATTCAAAAGGACTATCGGGCGGGAAGAATTGGGGCGGCTGACAAAAGCGTCGATGGTACGGTCGTCAAAAGATGGCGCAAGAACAATAATTCCCATATTTTCCAGCAGGCGTATCGTGTTGCTGATAGGGCCATCTCCAAAACCATAGAACCGTCTGCTTTCACGAGCAATGTCAAAGATTGCTTTCCGATCCAGTTTAGCCGGATCTGACGGAATACCCAATTCAGACTGCTCAGGCAAATTGACTTTGGGCAGATCAACATAATATTCAACAAAAGACAAAAGATGGCAAACCCAGGCGATCTTTCGCCTGAGAGCAAGGCGATTTCGCTTGGTTACCGCACTTAACCTGCGATAAAAAATAGCCATTTGCTGTTCTTGAATTGCAGGTATTGAAAAGAAATTCTGCGGCATCTGAAGGATGCGGGATAGTTTTGACAAATGACCGACATCGGGCACATAGCGTCCACTTTCCCACGCGGAAACCGCCTCTGGTGTTACGCTTAGTTTTCTCGCCAGCTGCGTTTTGTTCAAAGCCCTGGCTTCCCGAGCTTCGGCAATTCGTTTTCCAATGTTGCCCATAGAGAGACGCTCCTCGCCACCATCGAAAGTCTATCTCGATGAATAAACTAACCGATATTTCGCTCAACTTGCTCTTTGATTTTCGGAAGATTCTCGTCTCCGACAGTCTCTTCGGGAGTCATCACTGTGCTACGCAGGTCGTATCGGCCGACTAAATCTATTCGGTCCACAATTGCTGAATACTTCGTGTCAGGAAACACAACATGCAAGTAGTCCATCCAGTCCGGTTGTTTTCGTTTGGGCCGATGCGATAGAATCCCATAGACAGAACACCCATCCATCGGAAATATTTTCTCCTCATACTCATCCATACTGAACAAAGTCCGCACTTGTCCATTGGAATGTTCCAGGCGAAAGTTCGCATCTCGTGGAAGGTCCTCTCTGGACCGCGTCCTTGATTCCGTCATGATGGCCGAGCCAGACCGGATTAACACATGAGCCTGCCTGGGATTCGCATTGGAACATTCACCTATCGTAATATCCGGGAACGCATCTGCCTTCAGTTTGAGCAAACCAGCTTCAATAAAGAACCAGCGGAAATATCCAATGGCAGTCAGCCGGATTTTCGCCTCGCGAGGGAACATTTCATAAGCCGAAGCAACCGCTGCCGAATAACATCCGATGATCGTCCGCCCGATTTGTCGCTGAAGGTCTTCCGGGACTTCCCTGCCAAACGTCTTCTTTACATTCATCGCCATTTTCTCCTTACAAGCAATTCAAGTATTCTACACCGCCACCTACATCAACCTAAAGCAGAATACACATTGATTGGTATTTTGTCAAGTAACAAATACATATTTTTTTCATTTTTTCAAGTACGCCACAGGAAGATGGGGGCGAATCACTCATGTAATCAAGGGGAATTAAAAAAACGGAGTACTTAATTATCCTTTTTCTGCTTTTGCTCTTTGATTTTGGAGCCTGGTTTTCTTTTTGTCAAGGCCCGTCCCCGTATTCCTTACGTCATGGCTACGGCTCGGCGGGCGACTCTTTTGCGGTCGTTCTCTTTCAGATGCGTTTTTCGCAGACGGATGCTATCGGGGGTTATCTCGACCAGTTCGTCGAGATCGATGTACTCCATGGCATTTTCCAGCGTGATTTTTCGAGGGGCCTTGAGCGTAACAGTCGTATCCTTCGTCGATGAGCGGACATTCGTAAGGTTCTTCCGACGCACGACGTTGACGGGAATATCGTTCATTTTGCAGTGTTCGCCGACAATCTGACCTTCATAAACCTTATCGCCCGGCTCGACGAACATTATCCCCCTGCCGGAAAGTTGGTCCAGAGCGTAGGCAGTTACCTGGCCCGCTTCCGTGGCGATCATAACGCCGTTGAGCCGGCCTGGGATATCGCCGCGATAAGGCCCATACGCGTCGAAGCGATGGTGCATAATCGCTTCGCCTGCCGTCGCTGTCAGCACCCGGCTTCGCAAACCTATCAGCCCGCGCGCGGAGATGGTGAATTCCAGTTGCGTCCGGTTCCCGACGGTGGCCATGTGGATCATTTCCGCCCGACGGTCGCCGAGAAGTTGCATGACAGGTCCGACGACTTCGTTGGGCACGTCCATCACGAGGCGTTCGATCGGTTCGAGCCGCTTACCGTGCTCGTCGGTGTGATAGACCACTTCCGGTTTGCCGACGGACAGTTCGTATCCCTCGCGGCGCATGTTCTCCAGCAGGATGCCCAGGTGCAGCAGCCCGCGTCCCCAGACAACAAACTCGTCGGCGCGATCCTCGACGCGAAGAGCGACATTGGACTGAAGTTCCTTGTCGAGCCGTTCGCGTATCTGCCGGCCTGTAACGTACCTGCCCTCAAGCCCCGAGAAGGGCGAATCGTTAAAACGAAACGTCATACGAAGCGTCGGCTCGTCGATGGTAAGGCTCTCCAGGGCGACGGGATTATCCGGATCGGCCAGGGTATTTCCGATATCGACCTGCTCAAGCCCGACGACCGCGAAGAGGTCGCCGACGTCAATCCGGCTGACCTCAACGCGACCAAGGCCTTGGAAGCGGAAAAGTTGTCCGATTCGCTGAATGGTCTGCCTGCCGTCGTGGTTGATGACGGCTACGTCTTTACCTGAAACCAATGTTCCTGCAAAAACCCGCCCGATCCCGATACGACCAACGTAATCGTTGTAGTCGAGTGTGGTAATCAGCGCCTGCAGGGGCGCATCGCCGTCAAGATCGGGCACAGGAACATAATTGATAATCGCGTCGAACAGGTCATGGACATCGTCGGAATCGCCTTTTCGCCCGGCCTCGTCGTCGGACGACGCCCATCCGTCCCTGGCCGATGCGTAGATAATGGGCAACTCCAGGGCATGGTCATCCGCGCCCAGTTCGACAAGCAGGTCGAAAACCTCTTCGTGGACCTCGTTGGGACGGGCATTGGGGCGGTCCATCTTGTTGATAACCACCAGCGGTGCAAGCCCCGCATCCAAGGCCTTGGACAGGACATATCGGGTCTGCGGCATGACGCCCTCGAAGGCATCGACCAGCAGGAGCACCCCGTCAGCCATCTTCAGCACACGCTCGACCTCGCCGGAAAAATCCGCGTGCCCGGGCGTGTCGATGATATTGATGTGATAGTCCAGGCCGGTCTTGTCGGTATAGTCAATCGCGCAGTTCTTCGAGAGAATGGTAATTCCGCGTTCGCGTTCGAGCGGATCGGAATCGAGTATGCAATCGCCGGTCAGTTCGCCCCGGCGGAATTGACCGCTCTGGCGAAGCAACTGGTCAACCAGCGTGGTCTTACCGTGATCCACGTGGGCGATGATGGCTACATTTCGGATATTTTTTCGTTGCATGGAATACTCCAGGTTTTCCCGAAAGCGTCCGGGGGAGTCGGAAGGTAAGGGGTTTCAGAGAGAGAAAAAACTTTAGTGGCTTCCGAGACTTTTCAGCATCTCGCCGGTAGAGGCCAGTTCACAGCGCGCAGGCACCGAAGCAAGGCCGCGAAGAGCCAGCGGAAAAGAGCCAGACCGGTTGTCCGGATTAGTCTCATAATCGAAGCGGAATTATATCACATGCGCAAGCAAATGCAAGTATTAATGGGGAAAGATACTCAAACTGACGGATCTAATCGTTATCCGGTTTCGGCCCGGATGCATCATCTTCGCGCGAAGGTGGTGATTCCGGTTCGTCAAGCAGGTGGCAACTGACCCATCTGCCCGGTTCGATTTCCCGTAACGGCGGGATTGACTGCGTACAGCGGCTCTGAGCATATTGGCAGCGCGGGTTGAAGGAGCAGCCTGGAGGAAGATTGGCAGGGTCGGCGACTTCGCCGGTGAGGGCGAAATTCATCTTCACATCGGGGTCCGGGTCAGGCACAGCCGACAGAAGCGCCTGTGTGTACGGGTGCTTCGGGTCCGCAAAAAGCGTTTCCGTTTTGGCGAGTTCTACGATTTTCCCGGCATACATTACCGCGACGCGGTCGCAGATGTGCTTCACGACGCTCAAATCGTGGGCTATGAAAATGTAGGTTAATTGGAATTCACTCTGGAGGTCTTCGAGCAAATTGATGATCTGCGCCTGAACCGAGACATCCAGCGCCGAGACCGCCTCGTCGGCGACGATCAGGGACGGGTGCATAATCAGCGACCGCGCGATACCGGCCCGCTGTCTCTGCCCGCCGCTGAAGGCATGCGGATAGCGGATGGCGTGTTCGGGTTTCAGGCCTACCTTGACGAGCATCTCGGCTACGCGGTCGGTCAGTTCGCTACCCTTGGCCATTCCGTGGATTACCAGCGGTTCACCGACGATCCTTCCGATTGTCATACGGGGATTCAGGGAAGAAAACGGGTCCTGGAAGATCATCTGCATCTTCGGGCGAAGGGGTTTGAGTTGCCTGTTGGGTATTTCCGCCAAATCGACGGTTTCGCCGTTACTGCGGAAGAAAACCTCCCCGTCAGTCGGGTCAAGCGCCCGCAGAATGGTTCGTCCCGTAGTGGTTTTTCCGCATCCGCTCTCGCCGACCAATCCGAGGGTCTCGCCCGGCATCAGGTCGAAACTGATGTCATCGACGGCTTTGACGTATCCGACCCTGCGCTGAAAGAACCCCTTACCGAAAACGGGGAAGAACTTCCGCAGGTTCCTGACACTCAGCAATGGTTCGGCGGCAATCATTTTCCGTTAATCTCCTCGGCCCTGACGCAGGCGATGCTGTGGCTTTCGGCGACTCTTTGCAATTCCGGCGGTCCGCCCACGTCGCAGGTTCCGGATACCGCGTAAGGGCATCGCGGATGAAACGGGCATCCCGGCGGGATTTCCGTCAGAGACGGTACGGTTCCCTCAATCGAAGGAAGGCGTTCAGCCTCGGTGCTGACACCCGGAAGCGATTTCAACAATCCGATGGTGTAAGGATGACGAGGATTCTTCATCACGGTTCGCACGTCGGACTGCTCGACGATCCGGCCGAGGTACATTACCGCCACCTCGTCGGCCATTTGGGCGACAACGGCCAGGTCGTGCGTAATAAACAGAACGCTTGTACCGAGGTCCGCCTGGAGGTCCTTGATGAGTTTGAGCACCTGTGCCTGAAGCGTTACGTCCAGTGCGGTGGTCGGTTCGTCGGCGATCAACAGTTGGGGTTTGCACACCAATGCCATCGCGATCACCACACGCTGGCGCATTCCGCCGCTGAATTCGTGGGGATATTGCCCTGTCCGCTCGGAGGCTCCGGGGATTCCGACCTTGGTGAGTATATCGACGGTTATCTGCCTGGCCTGGGCCTTGGTGACATCCTGATGAAGCAGGATCGCCTCGGTAATCTGGTTTCCGATGGAATGGACCGGGCTTAGAGCCGTCATCGGCTCCTGGAAGATCATGCTCACCAGCCCGCCGCGAACATGGAATAATTCGTCGGATCTTTCGCTCAGCGACACGATGTCGATGGTCTGGCCGTCGCTTGTATGGAGCAGAATCTCACCATCGACGATCTGTCCTGGTTTCTGAATCAGACGGAGGACCGAATATGCAGTTACGCTCTTTCCGCATCCGCTTTCACCGACGACGGCGAGGATTTTTCCTCGTTTGACGGAGAAAGTTACCCCATCGACGGCAGGTAGTTCGAACCCGTCGTGGGTATAGAAGTAGGTCTTCAGGTTCCTGACTTCGAGCACGTTTTCAGCAATATCCGGCACTTATCACCTCGATGAGTACGGGTCGGCGGCGTCTCTCATACCGTCGCCGAAGAAATTAAAACTCAATACGGTTACGATAATGAAGATGACCGGCAGCAGTAGCCAGGGGTAACTCTCCACTACCTGCATTTCCATGCAGTCCTGCAGCATCACGCCCCAACTGACGATCGGCGCGCGGATACCCAGACCCAGGAAACTCAACGACGTCTCGCCCAGGATCATCGTCGGGACGCGCAATGTCAACGAGACTATTATGTGGCTTGTGAAGCCCGGAAGCAGGTGGCGGAAAATGATTCGCCCGTGTCCTGCGCCCAGAAGTTTGGCGGCTGTGGCGTATTCCTCCTCACGCAGAGAAAGGATCTTCCCACGAACCACACGCGCAAGACCCGTCCATCCCAGAAGGCTTAACACAATCGTGATGGAGAAAAATACCTTCAGGCTCGACCATTCGCTCGGCATGGCCGCTCCCAGCGCCAGCCACAACGGTAAACGCGGAAAGGCGTTGAGAATCTCGATTCCTCGCTGGATGACGTTATCGACCGAGCCGCCTACGTATCCGGAAATCCCACCGATGATAATGCCCAGGAAGAATGTAATAACGATCGCCAGCAGTCCGATCGACAGGGAAATTCTCGCGCCGTAGATAATCCGGCTGAGGATGTCCCGTCCGTACTTGTCGGCGCCGAGCAGATAAAACGTGGGTGTCGGAGCATCGGCGTCATCGGCCTGGTATGCGGAATGGTCCACACCGATAAAGTGACGGTCCCACGGGATCAGGCCCCACAATTTGTACGATTCGCCCTTGACGAAGAAACCCAGCGGGACGATCGTGGCTTCCTCGGTATATCTCTTTTGGGACGTTACAGGATCGACATGCTTCCTGACAGCTTTGACGTACAGACCTTCGCTGAAACTGAGCCTCGGCGTCTGTGGTGGGCTATAGGTGTGGTAGAGGTCTTTCCATGAAGTCGTATAGGGCGCAAAGAATTCGGCGAAAATCGCCATGATGTACATAACAATCAGTAGATACATCGCCCCCAACGCCAGGTGATGCTTTCTGAAGCGCCGGCGTATCAACTGCCATTGTGAGAGCGTCTCCGTACCGGTCGGTTTTTTCGCTGACTTGAAAAGACTCATCGGCTGCCCCCCTTGAAACGTATCCGGGGGTCGATCCAAAGCAGCAGCAAGTCGCTGACGAGCGTTCCGACCACACCCAGCAGGCTGAGCACCATCAGCATCGACCCGGCAAGGTACATATCCTCGGTCATCAGCGCCTGAAGCATCAGAGGTCCCACCGTTGTCAGGCTCAGCACCATCGCCACAATCGCCCCGCCTGAGACCAGTTGCGGGAATATCCCGCCGATACCTGAGATGAACGGGTTCAGCGCCAGACGGACGGGGTATTTCATCAGGAGTTTTATGGGGCGGACGCCTTTGGCGCGGGCAGTAACGACGTAGGGCTTCTTCAGTTCATCAAGGAGGTTGCCCCGCATCACGCGGATCATCCATCCCGTTCCGCCCACGCCTAAAACCACCACCGGCACCCAAATGTGTTTGAGAAGATCTACGAACTTACCCCACGTCCATTCCGGCTGAGCGCCGTACTGAGCGGAGAACAGACCGAATTCACGGATACCGAACCACTCGGCGCTGGCGTACATCAACAGGAGCGCAAACAGGAAGCCCGGTATGCACATTCCGATAAAGCCCACGAAAGTAAAGAAGTAGTCTCCGATAGAATACTGCTTCACCGCCGAGTAGATTCCGATCGGAATGGCCGTCGCCCAGGTGAACAATATCGTGCCGAATGAGATAAGCACCGTCAGCAGGATGCGGTCGCCCACAATATCGTTGACGCGCTTGAGGCTCTCCATAGACCGACCCATATCCCCCTGAAGCAGACCTTCGTCCTTTTCTTCATAAGTAGCGAACCACGTCAACCCTATCCAGCGAGCGTATCGCGTGGTTACAGGTTCTTCGAGGCGGAAGAACTTCCTGATTTCCTCAAGCCTCTGCATGTCCACGTCGTCGCCGGATTGCTCCAGTTGCATGATTCGGGTGGTTACGTAGTCGCCCGGTGGAAGTTGGATAACGGTAAAGACGATGATGGAAATAATCAGCAGCGTCGGAACCATTATCAGCAGGCGGCGCCCGATGTACGGATGCTTGACGACTATCAGAACTACCAGGAGAATCCCGATAATCAGGAATGAATACCGGATAATCTTACCAACCTTGCTTCCCGACGCTTCGGCCTCTTGGGCCGCCGGCGTGTCGGGCGGCAGGGTAATGGTTACAATGTCGTGTTTAATCTGGGCGATCGCGCCGGGCGTGTCGTAGGGCTTCTCAAAGTAAAACGTCTCAATACCGGCGTTTCCGGGGGTCAGTAAGTCCCCGGAGGCGACGAGTTTTCGAGGAACGTTCTTGAAACCGTCTTTCACAATGGCCAAAGTCGGCGGGCGCGTCGAAATGTTAATCGTCCAGACATTCTCGGCGGCAATCTTGAGGACTTTATTATATATCTCCCGCTGCTTTTCCCGATCCGACTCAATGGCAGCAGCCTCGACCAACACCATTGACTTAAGTAGTGGATGGTCTTTGGGCGGTTCGATGCAGCCGTGGGCTGCATCTGCTTTGGGGTTCCCGTAAAGCCCACCCAGTGCAAACCATCGCATATACTCAC
>JAUVIQ010000028.1 GCA_030592655.1 Planctomycetales bacterium
GGCTTGGGCCTTGCCGGGTAAGGAACCTGCGGGCCGTTGACCTCAACGGGCGGGAGGTCCTGGGCGTCGGAGAAATCAGACTGGACGCCGGGCTTCTGGGGCTGTTGAAGGACGCCGAACGCTTCGAACATGTCAGCATTGCTTCGCCTCGCGCGATGTTGTACCTGAACGCCGAAGGCGTCCCTTCGCTGACAGAGGCCTTTGAACCAACCGAACCTTCGCCGACCGAAGGCGTATCTGCGCCTAAGGGCGGCATCACCGTTACCGACGGCCTGGTTACGATAATCCGTGCGGATGGGCGTAAATACGAGATACAGGGAATAAACGCATCGATCAGTCTCGATACGCTGGATCGTATTAAAGGTGAAATTGATTTCGCCCCTGCCGGCGGCGGGCGGCTGTCGATCTCGCTGAATCTGTCGGACCTGACTGACGGGGAGAAATTCCGGCTTGATGATGCTGAAGGTACTTTTTCTTTGGTAACGGATGATCCGGTGTCTCTTGCTCGGCTTGCGGAATTCGTCGGCAGCCGGAGCGGTATCGACGGAGCAGCGAGAATTGGTGTAAATGGGAATGTCGCTGCCGGCGAGGTTACGGCGGACTTTAATATGGCCGTCCTTGGGCTGCGGGCGGGCGGTTCGGAGCGGGCGAGCCTGCGTCCGATTGACCTGAACCTGGTCGGGAATTTCAACGCTACGAAAGAAAAGATCGGCGGGGATGCGAAACTGACCGGCGAAGCGGCAAATCTACACGCGATCTTTTCCTATAAGCCCTCGGATGCCCCGTTGCAGTTGTCGTGGGAGGATCTTCTTGCCGCTGCGTTCGGCGGCGAATCAATAACGCTGCCGGGCGTTTCGCTGGATGTGCCTAAGGCTGATATTAATCTGCCCAAATTGGCCCGTGCGGTCCCTGCGCTGCTGAGGGTCCTTCCCGACGTGGAGATTACGTCGGGGACAGTGGTAGCCGAGGATGTTTCGATCCGTGGCGGGTCCAGGCCGTCGGTGCAGGGCCGAGTAACGCTGGACAAACTGCGGGCTGCTCGCAAGGGGCAGGCGGAAGTATCCTGCCGGCCCATTACGCTCTCTCTGAATGCCGCCATTGACCGGGAGGTGGGTCTCAAGATCGACACATTCGAATTCAGGTCTGGGTTCGGCAGCGTCGAAGGCGGGGGGGATGCCGCGGATTTCATGACGCATTACCGACTGAATCTGAAGAGGTTCCACGAAAAACCGGGGAAAATTTTCGATATCGGTTCGGCATTCCCGCAGGGCCTGATCGAAGGAACCGTAAATCTGGTTCGCCGCGAGGCAGAGCGCGTGGACCTTCTTTCAGACGTTGAATTCAAGAACTTCGAGTACCGCGCCGACGGACGAACGCTTCATCTTGACAAACTCCGTATTATACAAAAGGGATACCTCCTGCTGCGAAAACGCAAACTTCTCGAAGCCGTTTTTACGGGCGGCGATATCACGCTGGCGAAAGAATTGTTGTTGGATGTAACCGGACGCTACAACTTTGATAAGAAGACATTTCGATGCGACGTGGACATTGACCAGGCCGACTTACTGCCGCTGAAACAGCGTTTCAGAAATTGGATACCCGCCGATCTGCCGAAAATATCTGGCTCGCTGACCGGTAAAATCGCCCTTTCCCGTCCCGTTGACGGGAAATACCTGGTCTCCAGCGGCAATGCGAATCTGCTGAACCTCTTTGTTGACGGGCAATCGCCCACAAAGCAGCCGGTCAACCTGGAATGGTCCGGGCTGAAACTCAAGTCCGACTTCCGCCGGATTGACGTCGCCTCTGCCAGACTGGTAAGCGATCCGATGGTCTTGCTGGCAGAGAAGGTCCGCTTGATCCTGGGTGAGGAATTCCGGGCGGAAGGGAATATAGACGTTACCGCAGACCTTGCGAAATGTCTGGTCGCCGCCCAGCCGTTTGCGAAATGGGAAAAGACCCCCTCGATTTCCGGCGCTCTGACCTGGAAAGGAGAAAGCCGTTATACCGGCAGCACCGTCCGGCTTAGCGGAGACGGCGATATTAAAGAACTGATCGTCGGCAGCGGCGAGCGAACCTCCCGCCAGCCTAAGGTAACCTTCTCCCATATCACCAATCTGGATCACGGTGAGAAACGGATCACGCTCGAAAAAACGGAAGTAATATCGAAAGCTCTTTCGCTGCATATGGGCGGAACGATTGACCGATTCGGCAGCGACTGGATGCTGGACCTGGCCGGTTCGTACGAGGGGTCATGGAAAGACCTGACCGTCCTGCTGCACGAATTCGCCCCGGCCACAAAGGCGAAAGTCTCGCTCACCGGGAAGACGGGCGGGCAGGTGGTCATTACAGGCCCCGCCCGCAAACCCGAAGTGCGACCGGCGTTCCGTGGAGTGAAAGCAAAGACGGCATTTGGGTGGGAACGTGCTGATATTTTCGGTATCGGTCTAAAGCAGGCCAAACTGTCGCCGGTCCTCGCCGACGGGCAGGTGCGGCTTCCCGAGACCGTCATTGCCGCCGGCGACGGTAAAATACGCCTGGCCGGTACGATCGACCTGCGGGGCGATGATCCCGTCTTCCACCTGCCGGGACGGGTGCGGGTGCTGGAGAATCTGAAAATCACCCCCCAGTTGAACGAGGAACTCCTTACGCGGTTCAATCCGATATTCGCCGAACTTGCCGGCGTGGAGGGCGATGTCTCCCTGGATACGAAGGACCTTTTGCTTCCCCTGAACAGCCGGATCAAAAAAATCGGCAGCGGACGGGGACATCTCGACCTGCGAAAACTGAAGGTCCGCCCGAAGGGAATCCTCGCGGAACTTGTAAAATTTGGTCTGGCCGATGCACAGGACCAATCGCCCGTGCAGGTGCGTGGTGTGGATTTTGTTATCCGCGACGGACGGATTCACTACGACAATTTCACGTTGGTTTTTCCCGGCGGGTTCGACTTGAAATTCTTCGGCTCGGTGGGCTTCGACGATACGCTGGACCTGGCTGTATCGGTTCCGATCAGCGCGGCGTTGTTGGAGAAATTCGGCGTCCAAGGCCCCGTCGTTGATTATGTCAGGCTTCTGGCCGGCGCTCGCGTTGACATCCCTATGGTCGGGAGCCGTCTTAAACCCCGGCTTGATTTCTCGAAAGTCGATATGCGCCCTCTGATTGATCGGGCGATTAAGGCATTTTTGGCCGAACAGGCCGGCAATATACTCGAAGATCTCCTCAAAGACCGCCGGCAGAAAGATGATAAAGACCCCGAAGACAAAGACAAAAACAAAGACAAAGACAAGAAAGACAAGACCGAAGAGATTGACCCCCTGTTGGATTCGCTGCTCGATCTGCTGAAAAAGTCCAGGCCCCCACAGGATTCGGATTCCAAAAACGAGAAGCCATGAGACTCGTCGATTTACTCAAGCAGCGCATCGTCCGGTTGCTGACTACCCCCGGAGAAGAACTGGGCCGCTGGACGCGGATTCTCCAGTTCCATATACGGTTATGGCGTTTCTGCGTCCGGCGACTGCGGGAGAATAACGTCCTGGCGATGAGCGCGGCGCTGTCGTTTCGCACAATTCTTGCCATGGTCCCCATCCTCATTCTGGCGTTTCTGATGCTCAAACCACTCGGCGTCGTCGAAGACAGTAAGAAGGTCCTCCGGGATATCATGCAGGACAGTGGTCTTGCGCAGATCGCTTACGTTGAGTCTTCACAATCGCAACCGACTTCGGCGCCGGCCTCAAACGACAGCAACGACCGGATTACACTTGTCGAGAAAATCGAATCTGCAATCGACCGTGCGGAAGGACAACTGACTGTCGGGCGACTTGGGCCGATAGGAGCGGTACTGCTGATTTGGACGGCGATGACCCTGTTGATGACAATGGAACGGTGTCTGAATCGGATTTTCGAGGCGCCCAGGTCACGGTCCCTTGCGCGACGAATGCTTTTATATTGGTCGGTTACGACGCTTGGTCCATTGGTATTGATAACCGTAAGATACGCAGGTGACAAGGCAACCGAGGCCGCCCGAAATATGCCCGTATTGTCGTGGGTAATCTGGTGGATTGGTTGGGTCGGGCCGATTGTCGTTGGTGTCGTGCTCCTGGCCGTTTTATATAAACTGATGCCGAACACGCGCGTTCGGTCCCGTTCCGCCGTCGCCGGCGCTATCGTGGCGGTTCCGCTCTGGCTGATTGCCCGCTGGGGGTTCGCGCTGTACGTGGAGAACGTCGGCAAGCAGAGCATCTATGGGGCGCTGGTCCTTGTTCCGTTGTTCCTGATGTGGCTGAACCTCTCGTGGTGGATCTTCCTGTTCGGGGCGGAACTGGCCCACACGGCGGCAAATCTGTCTCGAATGCAGTCGGAGGGGAAGAGAAAAACGCATCTGTCGGGCCCCTGGGACCTTCTTGCCGCTATGGTGGTCGTAGCCCGAGGCAATGTAGCCGGCGAAGGACCGGTTCCCATCGAGCAGGTCTCCGCGGCGCTGAACCTTTCTGATGAAGCCGCCGAAGATTTGCTGTCGCGACTTTCCTCGAGCGGTTTCATCTGCCGTGTGGCAGGCGAAGGAGCCGGGGCATATCTGCCGACCAGGGCAGCCAACAGGATACAGGTGTCCGACATTCTGCAGATAGGTTTCGCTTACGGCCCAGGCGGGTCCGACCGGAAGGATTCATCGGAGATCGCCGAGATCGTCAGGCAGGTGCAACGCCGCACCGAAACGGGTATTGAAAAACTCACCATCGCCGAGATAATCTATTGACAGATATTTTTCTTTAGGAAAGGGTGCGATGATGCCTAAACAAATCACAAGGAACAAGATAGCGCTGATTGCCGTGTTTCTGTTTCCGCTCGCGGCGGGAGGCTGTAGCACGAACCCCGCAACTGGGAAAAGGCACCTTATCTTTATTTCACAGGAGCAGGAGATCTCCATAGGCGCCGAGGCCGCTCCGGAGTTCGAGAAGGAATTCGGGGGCAAGGTGCCGGATAAACGACTTCAGGCGTACGTTCAGATGGTGGGCGCGAAGGTCTCCGCCGTTTCCGAGCGCAAGGAAATACCTTACGATTTCACGCTCGTGCGGTCGAAAGTCCCAAACGCTTTTGCCCTTCCGGGCGGGAAGATATTCATCACCGCCGGGCTGATGAGCAAAATGACCAACGAAAGACAGTTGGCGGCTGTGCTTGGTCATGAAACCGGCCACGTCGCCGCACAGCACAATGTCCTGGGTATGCAGAACCAGATGGGGGTCGCCGTCCTCGTGGACATCGCCGGCCAACTCGCCGGGGAAGAAAAAGCCGGAGCAGCACAAGCAGTGACCAAGGTCGTCGCCGGAATGGCTGGCCTCAAGTACAGTCGCGACGACGAATACGAAGCCGACAAACTCGGCATCCGCTACATGACCCGCGCCGGATACAACCCGTGGGGGATGGTCGAACTGCTTACCGTTCTGCTCAATCTCTCGGAATCCGAACCCGGGTCGCTGACAGAGATGTTTCAGACACATCCGCTGACCAGCAAGAGAATTGAAGAGGCAAAAGAGATTATCGAGGACGATCACGAGGATTTTTCGCCGAGCACGGCTGATCCGAATACCGCCCGCTTCTTGCAAATGCGCCGGTTGTTATTCTCCACGGTAAGCGAATTGACAGAAAAGTAAGATCAATTTTTGTCGGGTAGTCTGCCTTTTCGCGCCAGTACGCGCCGCAGCCGCACGACCGCCTCACCGGCCTGCCGATCGCGCCCACCCGTTCGTTTGACGACATTCTCATAGTGATCCAGGGCGGTTTTCAATTTGCCGTACGACTCGGCGATAGCAGCCAGATTAAAAAGCAGATTCACGTTATTCGGTTCGGCTCGCACCGCCGCTCTGGCATGGCCAAGGGCGGCCTGACGGGGCTTCCATTCCACCGATTCCACTGCCGCCAAGGCCTTTTGACCGTCGGCCTGAAGCGTACCACGCAACTGAATCTCCACTTTGACCACGGGCGGTGTAATCATTCGACAGAAAGTATCCACACATTTTCCAAGCAGTTCATTCACGATAGTCCCAGCCTCCGGCACAGCGGCAGGGTCGTCAGGCCGGCCTAGCCCCAGGTCGCCGCGAACGCGCGGGTCCGTCAACGAACTGTAAGCCTGTCGCGCCTCCGCCGCCCCCAGCCGGACATTATCCGACTTCCGCGTGATGACAAAATCAACCCGGACAACAGCCGTGCGAATCAGGGTATCCACTTTATGCGATGCAAGGGCCGACGCATCTGAAGAGCGCCGGCGAATCGTCCTGGTTCCTTTCACGTCCTTCGTTTCGACGTGAACCTCGCCGGTAACAATCACAGGGCCGGTCCGTGAAGCCCCATCCCTGAACTTGCTTTCTCGCATCCGGCGACAAAGCCGCTCTTTGAGCATCTCTGCTGTCTTGTCGGCGTATGCTTCCTCATGCCCCGATACCTTGGTGAACTGACCGACGGTTATGGCCTCGGCGCAATACGGCGCAGGCAGGTCGGGCGGCAGCACGTGCTTGATAGAAAGCACAGGCCCGCCGCAACCAACTGCGAGGAACGACATCGCGAAGAGCAGAAGCGAAGATAGATGTGGTTTGGCCATAACATCTCCTCAACAAATAGATGCGCAGCACCTGATTTATTTTAGAGGCTACCCTAAACCAAACCGCAGGGCAACATTGAAAATCAATAATACCGTTGACTCCCGGACCCGGACAAACTAGCCTCAAGCATATATGGACGTAAAATATTGGAGCCTTTCCATGACTCGTCCGACGGCAACACTCTTACTTCTGGTTCTCTTCGTTACTTGCGGATGCGGATCGCAGTCAATTCTATTCGAAGGTGAAGGTGAATATCTGTTCACCGCGTTCGATGCAATTGCTCTTCCCGGCGAGAGGGTTGAATTGCGCGCGAGGCTCCAGATGGGCGACCTGCTCGAATCCAGGGGTGGCTGCGTCGTGCGATTCCTGCGGGATGGGCAGTTGTACAAAGCCGCCGAAACCGCCGACGATGGCATCGCCGTAGTTACCTTTGTGCCAGAGAAGCCCGGCGCCTATCGGTTCACTGCCGAGTTGTCTCCCAACGGTTTTCCGGATGTTCCGCCGCCGCCGCAGGAATTGCTGGTGGCCTGCCGCAAAAGCGACGAACCGACAATAATCGTCGATTTGGACAAGACGCTGGTGGCTTCGGGTTTCCATCTCGTGTTAATCGGCGAGCCGGAACCGATGCCGGACTCGCCTAAGGTGATGCAGAGGCTGGCTGAGAAGCACTCGGTGATTTACCTGACCCACCGTCCTGACTGCTTCGGCCCGAAATCCAAGGCCTGGCTCGGTAAGCACAACTACCCCACCGGACCGGTACTGCTTTCCGATATCGGCGGTTTCTTCAGCGGAAGCGCCGCTTTCAAAACCAAGGCCATTCGACAACTGTGCAGCCGATTCAAGAACATACAGATAGGCATCGGCGACAAGGTGTCGGATGCAAAATCGTATCACGAAAATGGGATTCGGGCCTTCCTGATACTTGGCGTTCCGCAGGTTGCTACGGCTGAACAACTTCGCACGTTGGCGAAGTCTCTGGAAACCTTACCCGACCAGGTGCAGGTGGTTACCTCGTGGTCGCAGATCGAAAACGTACTTTTCGGAAATAAATCCTTTCCTCGTTCAAAAATGCAGCGCGAGTTGGAAAAGAAGGCCGAAGAAAAAACGCAGCCGAATAAATGAAGAATTCCTGATCATACTCCGTTCAAGGAGCGGGAGAATCATTGTGCGTAACTTGCAGTACATTTGCTTCGTGCTTCTAATAGCGACGGTCGCAGGCTGCATTCCCAGCCAGTCGCTGACCGAGGGCGAGATCGACCGTTACTGGTATCTTCAGGCCGATGCCTGGGGTCAGGCCAAACGCCAGACGTTCGAACTCGCCGGCAGACAACTGCCTTCGCGTTGGCTTTTGCGCCAGGAGCCCAGCCTTATCTGGTCCACCGTCAGCATCGTCCGGGCGATTGACAAATTAAAAGAAGGAAGCGAGGAATTCGACGCCGCCGTCAGCCCCGCGCACGCCTCAATGATGTTGACTGTTCTGTCCGACCTGCGCACCACGATTGAAGACCTTCGCGAGATCGCAGACCCGGAAACCCGCAAAACGCCGGGAAAATGGGCTTCGGCTGTCGCCGAGGTACTTGTCTCGGTTGAAAAAATCTCCCGAGCCGCTGCTTCCGAAGATGAACGGGCCGATGAAAAGAAGCCGGGCGATCCGCTTGGCTGGTCCGCCGGCCCGATGATTCAGATGTTGACGGCCTACCTGAACGAACGCTCCAAGGGTAATCTGCTGGCCGGTATGGAACCGGATCAGGTCGGTCAACTTAGAGAAGTTCTGGCTCAGATGGTTCTGCGGGTCAGTTTCGCCGCCGCCGGTAAGCAGGACCCTCCCGCATTGCGCGAAACGGTTACAAAAATGATGCGCGAAGCCAAACGTCCGGAGACCCTCGAAAAGAGCCTCACCAAAACGCTGCTCAAAGAGGCAGAGCAGGCCCCGCCGGCCAAGTCCGGAAGTCAACTAAAGGGGCTTTTGAGCGGGGCATTCGCCATAGCACCACGGATGCTCGAAGTGCTGGAGATGTTCATCAGACAATGGGACCGTGTGGATTCGATGCTGATCGAGTTCCGCTATGGCAACAAGGACCAGCCGATCGTTTCAGTTACATTGAAGGTTAAACCGGGCCGCCAGTTGCGACTGGCAAACCTGCACTTCATGCAGCCGGCGATCGTGTTTCGAGGCGGGACAAGAATTACCGTCCAGCCGACCGAAGCCCACACCGAAGAGACCGTCGTCCTGTTCAAACCGTTGGAAGGAGGCAGGGTCGAGGTGAAGTTCGAGGGCATTCTATACGGGTTGGTGAGGCTGCTGGCTCTGCCGGTGGATGACGCCGCCCTGCGAGAGGTCCGTGTTCTGTCCGCATCAGGTCCGGCAGGACGTCTCACCGGCGTAACCATCCTGATGGACGCCACAGGCAGCCGGAAAGACCCTCGCCGAATCATGACGTTCCAGGATGTTCGAACCACACGGATATTGCGAACCGCGTTTGATATCCGGAAATTGCCCCAAAAGACTGAGCAGATATTCAACTATATTACGCCAAGCCGCCGCTACACCTACCGCCGCACCAAGACGTCCAATTCGCTGAAAGGGCCGAGGTGAACCGCCTCTGCAACGAAAACGACCGCCGCGATGGACGGGTCGCGTGTGTAAATGCACCAGGCACGGTCATTCCTAAATCTATGAAGTAATAAACTGTGGATACAGGTGTTTGAGTTTGATTCTGGTATTCTGCGTACAGGAGAACGTCTATGATTTTGCAGGAAGTGAAGGATTTGTTTGGTGGCGGCAGGATTGTCTGGATGGCAACGGCGGATGAGGCCGGCGTTCCCAACGTCGCGCCGATGCTCATGTACTGGTGGGTCGGCGAGGACACGATGGTTATCGGCGACTTATTCATGAAGGCAACGAAGGCGAACGTCGAGGCGACGGGAAAGGTTTGCCTGGGCGTCATTGATGAAGCAGGCGAGAAGTCGTATAAAATAAAAGGCGCCGCCAGTTACGTGACTCAAGGCGAGATGTACGATTTCGCGCAGGCGGAACTGACAAAGAAAAAACCGGACAAGAAGTTCAAGGGCGTCGTAGTTTTTACGGTCCAAAGCGCCTACGACCTTACCCGTGGTCAAAACGCCGGATCGCTCATCGCAGGCGAGTGAACCTTAAAAGGAATCGACTTATGAAACATATCGGAGCGATTGGATTGTGTCTTTTTCTGATCGCCGGGCTTGCTTCGGCGGAACCGGCTGGGAAAATCACCTGCAAGGGTAAAGTTGTCGATGAGGCCGGCAAGCCCATCGCCGGCGCTTCGGTCAGGCTGTACGACATAGAGGTTTCCATGCACCCCGACTATAAACTCGTCCTTGCCGGTGAGGCGACCACGAAATCCGACGGCGTCTTCTCATTCACACGCAAGAGTGCCGGTTTCGGTCAGATGGCCGGGAGAATCGGGGTAATTGTCGCTCACAAGACCAGCCTGGCCCTGGACGGCGCCAATTGGATGTCCAAGGACAATATGGAGGTTACTCTCAAACTGGGCAAACCGTCAAAATTTGCCGGCATGGTCGTTGATGAAACCGGCAAACCCATTCCGGGCGCACAGGTTTGTACATTTCTGATACTGCCTGACCCCACTAAGGAACAGCCTCGTTACATCCTGGGGCTTGACCCACTGGACTGGTTAATCGCCACCACTGACAAGAAGGGCCGATTCGCGTTTGAGAATATCCCGGCCAGGTCCACGGCGGAGTTTATTGCCTCGGCTCCTGGGCGCGCGAGGATATTTACACTTCCGGACCGACCAACCGGTCCGCTTGGACAGTTCTCACCGGGTAAAACCGACATCAGGATCGTCCTGCCACGCGAGGCCGTCATCGAGGGCGCCGTCATCGACAAGAAAACCGGAAAACCAGTCGGCGGAGTGAAAGTATTCGCCCAGGGTGCGAGGTCTCCTTCGGACTTTGGGGGTACGCCGTGCGTTTCGGGTAAAGACGGTCGATTCCGCATCCCGGCATTGCGAGCGGACAGCTACAAGGTGAAAATTACTCCACCGGAAAAAGGCCTGGCCAAATGGGTCGCCAAGCCCGTTTCTGTCGTTACTGAAGCCGGCAAGACCAAAACCGGCGTGAAAATCGAACTTGCCAAAGGCGGCGTAATCGAGGTGCTTGTTACAGACAAGACCACCGGCAAACCGGTGGAAGGCGCCCACGTGGGGATTCAGCCTGTTAAGGGTGAGGGTTATTCTCACGGCAGAACGGATAAGGACGGAATCGCTCGTATTCTTCTCATACCGGGCGAGTATCGCGTACAACACGTTTCCAAACACAGGGAATATGGCACCACCAAGGTGGATAAGGCCGTTACAGTTGTTGAAGGAAAAACCGAGAAACTGACCGTTCAACTAGGCCCTGTGCCCAAAATCACCGGCGTGGTGAAAGACCAGGCCGGTAAGCCCGTTGCAGGCGCGAAGGTGCGGCTCTTGCCCGTCGGGCATGAAGATAATGTTACCGATGAGAACGGCCATTTTAAAGCCATCTGGCAAATTCATGGTTGGTCGCCTGACACGTTTTATCTGATTGCCAGGCACGAGGGGTGTAACCTGGCGGCGGCTGTCGAAATTGAAAAAGTCGCCGGTAAAATCGATGTCAAACTTCAACCCGCGGCGACAATTACCGGGCTGGTGGTGGACCCGGACGGAAAGCCGATTACCGGCGCACGTATCAATGTCAATTTGCAAGTTTCCGACTGGGGTTCGCCCATCGGCAAGAGCGTGAAAACCAACGCCAAAGGGCGATATAAAGCCAATGCCCTTCCGCCCGGATATAAGTACACCATTCATGCGAGTAGGGCAGGTTACGGCGATGATAGCGTTACGGTCGAGTTGGATGAGGTGGGCAAAGCCCCCATGAAAGCTGAGAACATAGTCCTTGCCGTGGCGAATCTTTCCATTTCCGGCACGGTGGTGGATGAAAGCGGCAAGCCCGTTGCCGGAGCCATCATTTATCTTTATGGCAATGGACAGCCGCACCGCCAGGGTACGACGGATGCAGCCGGTAAATTCACAATTAAGAAAATCTGCAAGGGCAAGGTTCACTTGCACGCAAGCACCAGAGGACCAAATTCCCTGAGCGGCGACACACAGACCGACGCCGGCGCTACTGATGTTAAGTTGGTCTTGAGAAAGCAACGCGGCCGAGCCAGGCCCGCTGTACCGACGTTGCTCCTCGGCAAGCCACTGCCGAAACTTAAGGAATTCGGTATCGAACTGCCCGACGACGCGACCAAGGGAAAAGCGATCCTGGTCTGCTTCTGGGACATGCAGCAGAGGCCGAGCCGACGGGCGATTCGAATCCTGGCCGCCAAGGGCAAGGAACTGGCGAAAAAAGGCGTTGTCGTCCTGCCAGTCCACGCCTCGGCCATGGAGGCCGAAAAACTCAAGGCGTGGCTGGAAAAGAATAAGGTCCCGTTCCCCGCCGGCTGCGTCCCGGTCGGCGAGAAAAAGACCCGCGAGATTCTGCTCAAATGGGGCGTCGGTGGCCTGCCGTGGCTGATCCTCACCGACGACAAACACATAGTCCGCACCGAAGGATTTCAAGTAACCGAACTCGGCGCGAAAATGAAAGAAATCCTTGCAAAGTAAGGTATAATACCGCGTACGAAAAGTAAATGCGCTCGGTATAGGGATCGCCTTACTAGCCGCGACCGGCAGGAAGCGGGTTTCTTTGCCAACGGGCGCTAAAAAACCCGCTTCCTGCCGGTCGCGGCTAGTTTATCTCTTGGCAGCGCATTAATTAATTGCCGGTGGTATAACCTGCCTCTCTGCAAGCCCCCGGCCCAGAGGGGCTTACAAGAGGAGAAAAAATGACGCGTACACTCTGGGTTCCCTTACTCATCTCCGCATCGCTGCTGGGGTGCAGCAAGTCAGAGGCGCCATCGAAAAAACCCTCCGACAAACCCGTAACGCTAAAGGTCGGGCACGTCGGGCACGATCATCACCTCGCGCTATATCTGGCGGCCTTGGAAGGCGAACGCTTCAAAAAGGAATTCGGGATATACCTCAAAGAAATCAAGTCGCGCGAGGTGTACGATCTGGTCGAGGGCGATAAGGTTCTCGCCAGGCTTAGGTTCCTTAAAGTCGGCGGCGGAGCGAGAATGCCGGCGGCAATGAGCCGTGGCGAGATCGACATAGGTCTGGGCGGCGTGGCGGCAGTGGCGAAATTCGCAGATCGGGGCAAGCCGTTCAAGATTATCAGCCCGCTCCAGACCGACGGCGACATGCTGGTGATGAAGAAAGACTCGCCGGTGGAGGACTGGAATTCCTTCGTCGCCGCGGCCAGGTCCGGTTCCAAACCGCTGAAGATCGGATACAAGGCCCCGGTTGCCGTGGCGAAACTCGTCTTCGTCGGAGCACTGAAAGCGGAAAACCTGCCATTCAGTTACGATGCCTCCGATCGCAAAGCACGGATTATCCTTATCAACATGATGAGCGAGAAAAGCCCGCTGCCGCTGCTGGCGAGCGGAAGCATCGACGGATTCGTGATGAATCAACCGGCGGTCGCCGTTGCGGTCCATAAGAAACTCGGGAAAGTGGTGGCCGAACTACGCGACCTGCCGCCGAAGGGAAAATGGGTCAATCATCCCTGCTGCTGCGTCAGCGCGACGACTGAAACGCTCGAGAAGCATCCGGAGATTGTCAAGGCGTTCCTGAAGATCATCCACCTTTCAACCGGTGTAATCAATCGGGACCAGGCCCTTGCCATCGACTGTGCGAGCAGGTGGACGAAGAATCCGCGAGAAGTCGAGGCCGATTCCATCCCCACGATCCACTACATCACCGACCCGACCGACAGTTGGCTCGGCGGGATGAAAACCTGGGTCGGCCTGATGCAGGAGGTCGGCGCTTTCAAGGGCAGGTACTCCCGGATCTCGGCGGACGAATTCGTCGAGGACGTCTGCGACCTGAAACTATGCCGGCAGGCCGCCGAGGAAATACGGGGCAAGGGATTGCTGAATCCAAAATGAAATCGAATCGCCTGATAAGAAAGATTCTGCTCGGCGCAATCGTGCCGGTGGTGATTCTGCTGGTATGGCATTTCGCCTCTATCGGCAGCGTCGTGGTTCCTTCGATCTCGTCGGTCGTTGAGGTGCTGGCCCATCCCTTCAGCGAGCCGGAGGGTCTGGATTCGACGCCGCTGGCGTTCGGGGCGGCGGTTAGTATTCTTCGTGTATTATGTGGGTTCATCCTGGCGGCGTTGAGCGGGGTTCTGATCGGGCTTTTCATCGGTCGATGCAAACTGGCGATGGAGACGCTCTCGCCCGTCATGTCCGCAGCGATGGCCGTCAGTCCGATAGCGTGGATTCCCGTAACCATCATAGTCTTCGGTCTGTCCAGTCCGGCCACCGCGATCTACGGCGACCGTGCCTGGGAGCACGGCCTGCTCGACCAACTCCGCTTTGCGATTGTCGCGGTAATCTGGATGGGCGCGTTCTTTCCGATAGCCTTGAACACCGCCGCAGGCGCCGCCGGTGTTCGGGCGGGACACCTGGAAACCGCCAAAGTCCTTGGCGCGACTCGCCGTCAGATTCTCACGAAGATAGTCCTTCCAAGCGCCGCACCGGCGATCCTGACGGGATTGCGCATCGGCGCGGGAATTGCCTGGCGCGTTATCATCGCAGCCGAGATATTTCCCGGCACGCGAGGCGGGCTTGGATATATGATAGCAACCGCTCATGAGACTGCCTCTTACGAGTACGCATTCGCCGGAATCATCGTCATCGCCGCAATCGGCCTGAGCCTCGACGGCCTGCTGCGTATGGCGTTGGTCCGCGTGAGCCGATGGCAGCCGAGGGAAAGATAGGATGGAGCCGAAACGCCAGGTAATCCGATTCGAGAACGCCGGCAAGTGTTTCAGCACTCCGGCCAGGCCCGAAGTCTGGGCAGTCCGCGATTTCAACCTGACCTGCCTGGAAGGCGAACTGACGTGCGTGCTGGGCCCGTCCGGCTGCGGCAAGACTACGCTGCTTCGCCTGGCCGCCGGTCTGGAAATGCCCACAATGGGCAAGGTCTGCGTGAACGGCTCGGCCGTTACCAATCCGCCTGAAAACATCGGCGTGGTCAGTCAGGAAGGCGACCTGCTTCCGTGGCGACGGGTGCTGGGTAACGTGGCGCTGGGACTGGAAATCCGCGGATTGGACCGGCAGGAACGAACCGAAAGGGCAAAAAAAGCAATCAACCGCGTCGGCCTGCCGTCAGAAGTTGTGCAGAGTTTCCCTCACGAACTGTCCGGCGGGATGCGACGGCGTGTCGCCCTGGCAAGGGCCGTCTGCACAAACCCGCGAATCCTCCTGATGGACGAGCCGTTCTCCAGCCTCGATGAACTAACTCGTCACCGCCTCCAGGCAGAACTGCTTCAACTGTGGTTGTCCGACAGGCAGACGGTGCTGTTCGTTACCCACAGCCTCGAAGAAGCGGTATTTCTGGCTGATCGAATCCTCGTGATGACCTTCGGGCGGACCGTGGCCGAATTCCGTCTGGACCTAGATCGCCCGCGCGACCGCCTGGGCGACGAATTCATCAAGGTGCTTCTGGAAGTCCGCCGAGCACTGACCGAACATGAAAACGCAGCCGCGGATGTGTCATGAAGCGAGGCCATCTGTTATCATGAAAGAAAGTCCGGTTTGTGGAGAAATCGATGGCTTCAGCGGAAAAACGAGAACTGTTGCGGAAACTTCCCTCTGTCAATGACTTGCTGGAAACCGACACTGTCGCAGCGTGGCTTGGAGAGCACCCACGGCCACTTGTGGTTGATTGTCTGCGTGAGGCGGTGGAGGACGCAAGGCGGCAGTTACTTGACAACGCGCCGGAACCTGACGATGCGGCGGATGTTACCGAGCGGGGCATTCTCGAATCGGCGGCTGCGCATCTGGCTACGAAAACCAATCCCCATCTGCGGAAGGCCATTAACGCCACGGGCATCATTCTGCACACCGGTTTGGGTCGGGCGGTCTGGTCGGCGGGTGTCGTCGATTCAATGATCGACGGACTCAAGGGGTATGTTACACTCGCCATCGACCGGGAAACAGGCAAGCGAAGCGAACGCGACGGGCGGATCGAGTACATCCTTACCGAACTGACCGGCGCTGAGGCAGCGACTGTCGTCAACAACAACGCCGCCGCCACGATGCTCGTTCTGGCGGCGATGGGCGTCGGCAAGGAAGTTATCGTATCGCGCGGGCAACTCATCGAGATCGGCGGTTCGTTCCGCCTTCCGGACGTAATGGCACAAAGCCGCGCCGTAATGGTCGAGGTCGGCACGACAAATCGGACGCATCTGCGCGACTACGAAAACGCGATCACCGACGAAACAACCGTCATTTTCCGCGCCCATCCCAGCAACTACCGCATCGTCGGATTCACATGCGAAGTGCCGCTGAAGGAATTGGTGGAACTGGCCCACTCGCGGGGCCTGGTTATGGTCGATGACCTGGGCGCCGGCGCGCTTATCGGTCTGGAGCGCTTCGGCCTGCCGCACGAACCGACCATAGGCGAATCCATCGCCGCCGGCGCAGACGTGGTCGTCTCCAGCGCCGACAAACTCATCGGCGCAGGCCAGGGCGGCGTGATCGTCGGCTCGAAGCAATATATCGAAAAAATCCGAAAGCACCCGCTGGCAAGGGCGTTTCGCCCCGACAAGACCTGCCTGATGGCGCTTGAGCGGACGCTGGGCCTGTTCCGCGACCCGGACCGCCTCGTCCGCGAGCACCCGACGTACCGGATGCTGGCGACGTCGCAGGAGACACTTCGCGCCCGCGCCGACTCGCTGGCGGACGCTATCGAAAAAGCGAATCCCGCCGTACGGACAGAGGTTATTGAGGGAGTCGGATACCTGGGAAGCGGTTCGCTGCCGATGGAGGCTCTTCGAACCCGGCTGGTGGCTTTGTCCGCACCGTCCGTCGGGCCGGACGAACTTGCACGCAGTCTGCGGATGGACCAGGACTGCATCTTCACGCGCATCGACAATGGTAAGGTCGTCTTTGACGTCAGGACGCTGTCCGACGAAGATATACCGCAGATCGCAGCCGCAGTGAAAAGAATCGCCCAATGAGCCGGCCTCGAAAGAACATTATGTTGGGCACTGCCGGTCACGTCGATCACGGCAAGACTGCACTGGTGAAGTTGCTGACCGGCTGCGACACGGACCGCCTTGCCGCCGAAAAACAGCGTGGACTCACTATCGAACTGGGCTTCGCTCCCTGCCGAATGGGCGACGAGCGCATCGTCGGGATCGTCGATGTTCCCGGGCACGTGGACTTCATCCGCAACATGGTCGCCGGCGCGCACGGAATCGACGTGGTGATCCTTATCATCGCAGCCGATGACGGCGTCATGCCGCAGACGCGAGAACACCTCGACATCCTTACGCTCATGGGGGTCAAACACGGACTGGTGGCGCTTACCAAGACTGACCTGGTGGCCGACGAAAGGCTCGATGCGGTGATTGGCGATGTTCGGCGTTTCCTTATCGGAACGTTTCTTGAAGGCGCTGCGGTCTGTCCGGTCTCCAACGTTACCGGAAATGGTTTCGATGAGTTTTTCCTGGCATTGAATGAGGAAGTTTCCGCCTGCCGGGAACATGAAATATCAGGTCTGTTTCGCCTTTGGATTGAGCGTTCGTTCAATATCCGAGGGTTCGGGACGGTGTTGTCGGGTATTCCCGGAAGCGGGACAGTCAAAGTCGGCGACAAACTTCAACTTCTGCCGGACGGATTGACCGGGCGTGTGCGCGGATTGCAGGTGTACGGAGCCGATGCGGAAATCGGAAGGGCCGGCGAATGCGTGGCGATTAACCTTGCCGATATTGACGCGGACAAAATCGCACGAGGCAAAGTCCTCATCGAACAGGACGCCTTCGAGATGGTCTCGATGGTCGAGGCCGATCTGCGGATACTGGAGCACGTTCCGCGCGGGTTGGGCGACAACGCCGAAGTGCATCTGCACATCGGAACAGCCGACGTAATGGCCCACGCAGCCATTCTGGACGGTAAGAATATCGCCCCCGGTGCTTCTTCACTTGTTCAGTTGCGCCTGGTCAGGCCGCTGGGAATCGCCGCCGGCGACCGTTTCGCAATCCGCGCGAGCGCAGCGGGTCTGGCCGCCGGGCGAATAACGACGATCGGCGGCGGACGCATTCTTGATACGAGCAACATCCGCCTCCGCCGGAATCGACCCTGGACAATCGCCGCCCTTTCTGCCAGGCGCGACGCACTGGATTGCCTGCCGGAATGGTGCGCAGTGCATCTGACCGAAGCCGGCACCGCCCTGGATATCGAAACCCTCTCCCGACGGGCGCAGCGGCGGACCGAACCGGTCGAAGCGGCTATTGCGGAACTTAAGGAAAAGGGAATCGTCCTTGAGACAACCGGCGACAGTTTGGTCCATCGCGACGTGGTGGATCAGGCTACGCGGGACATCACCGAAGCGCTCGAAGCGTTTCACGAGTCCAATTCGACCCGGGCGGGGATCGTCCCAGCCGAACTGATGGGTAAGGTTCAAACAGACCATCCCGTTGTCGAACTCGCACTGAGTCAATTGATTGAGAACGAAAAGGTCGTCAGTAACGGCGCGGTTGTCGCGCTGGCCGGGAGGGGCGAGCAACTTTCAGCCGAAGACCGCCTTCTATACCGCCGGATTACCGAAGTGCTGCTCGAAGCGGGGCTTACCCCTCCCTTACCGGCGGACTTGATCGAATCGCTGCACACAAGCGAGGACCGTTTCGAAGCCATAACCCGCCTTCTGTCCGACCATGAAGCGGTAATTCGACTGGACCGGAAAGTCGTGATGCACGCTGACGCAGTCGAGCAGGCCAGGAAGACCGTAATGGAACTGTTCGCCCACAAAAGCAGTTTTGAAACCGTGGAATTCCGCGACAAACTGGGCGTCAGCAGGAAATACGCCGTTCCGCTGCTGGATTACTTCGACACGATCGGACTGACAGTCCGCTCCGGCAGCCGACGCACCCCCGGTGCAGAAGCGAAGAAACATCTGTAAAATTGGGGACACCATACTATTTTTTGTCTTTCTGGGATTATCCCAGAAAGACAAAAAATAGTATGGTGTCCCCAATTTTAC
>JAUVIQ010000161.1 GCA_030592655.1 Planctomycetales bacterium
ACGATACTATTGCCGGCTGGGGCAGTGATAGTGATCTGATGCTTGAAGATGCGAGGGGGCTGACGCTTGGAATCCACCTGGGGCTTAACGATAGTTTCGACAACACATCCGCGCCTACGGGTTATTTTGACGTAATCGGCATTATGGACCAGGCGGACTGGTCCGGCAAGGGCGGATACCAACTGCTGGTGATGAATGCCGGCGATGTACCCGAACCGACGGTAATGGTTCTGCTGGGGATGGGCGCGCTGGCTGTGATTAGGAGAAAATAGGGACGCTAACCTATTAGAAAATAGGGACGCTAACCTATTTTCTGTTTGGCATGATATTCGTCGATAATTGTTATTGATGGTTGATATTGGTTACTTATGCTGCGAACAGCACAGAAAATAGGTTAGCGTCCCTATTTTCGTATTTTCGCATAGCGAAACAATGCGACTCAACAGACACAATTCAGACGGTTTTACATTGGTCGAATTACTCGTCGTTGTGGCGATTATCGCGCTACTGGTGTCGATATTGCTTCCTTCGCTGGGGGCCGCCAAGACGGCAGCCCGAATAGTCAAGGCCCACGCCGAGTTACGCAATATCACGATCGCGCTGACTATGTACCGACATGTAAACGGGAAGAAACTGCCGCCGACACGGTTTTCGTGCAGTATGCAGAACGCTTACGATCTTCCGATCGAACTGGCGGAGCAAAATCTACTGCCGGGCGACAGGAAGGATACGATTACGGTCGTTGGCGTGCCGGACGCTTTCAGCGCCGGGGAAACATATAAATATCGCGCTCCAGGCCCTGCGATTATGAACGAGTCGGTGCTTATGGAAAACGCCGCTACGTTGTGGGTTCCGAATGATTTTCCCGATTGCGGCGGCACAGGTGGACGGTATTACAACGACGCCGGCGAGTCTCCCGTGCGGTACGCTCTCTGGAGTATCGGGCCTGACGCCAACTCGCCGAAGTTCGCCGACACTCCCGGGCGAGGGCCGATTCCAAACCGGTTCTGGTGCACCGGAGCCTCCGACAGCGGGTTCATCACCCACTTTGAAGACCAGGACGGCAACATACACCCCAGTCCGTAACAGCGGTGAAAGGATGTCGATGAAACGTTGCATCGTTATTTTCGGATTATGTTTATCGTCGTTGATTGCGGTTGCCGGTTGCAGTAAGGACGAACCGCCTGAAGCGGCGGCGACGACGTCATTTCTGGAATGTGCTGCCCGTGAAATGCTCCAAAACGGCAAGCCCATCCTACGCCTGTCCGGGCCGGGAACGTGTCCGGGAAGTTTCGACGCTCGCCCGTCGCAGATTCAGCAACTACGCGATTGCCGGGTGCTACTGCGACAGGATTTCCAGGACTCGCTGGAAGAAAAACTCTCGCACCTCAAAGACGCCGGACTGCAAATCACCTCGATAAAGATTAAAGGCGGGCTGTGCGAACCGGAAAGTTACCTATCAGCCTGTCGTCAGACAGCCGACGCCTTCGTATCAGCCGAATTGCTCGACCGCACCACAGCCGACGACCGTCTGAAAAAGATAACCGAACGAATGGCGTCGCTGAGCGAATGGGCCAAGGGGCGGATTGAATCGGCGAAACTCAAAGGTTCGCCCGTACTCGCCAGTCGTCACCAGGCCGCTTTTTGCCGGTATCTGGGCCTGAACGTCGTAGCCACATTCAAAAGTTCTGATGCCGCCGGTATCAGCGAAATCGACGCCGCCGTCCGCTCGGCAAGGTCAGCCGGTGTGAAGATAATCATCGCAAATCTACCGAAAGGTCGGCAACTCGCCGATTCACTGGCAGAGCGGATTGGGGCGAAGGTCGTTGTCTTCGGAAATTTTCCCGACGACGACGGGTTCGATAAACTCATCCGCGATAACGTCGAAAAACTTCTCGCCTCTAACAGATGATTTTTACGTAGCACGGGCGTCTCGCCCGTGAATTCTTTTTCGCACGGGCGAGACGCCCGTGTTACGAAATTATGTCCGATTCGGTGATACAGATTGATAACCTGGAGGTTCGCGCAGGCGGACGGATAATCCTTTCGGTCGAAAACCTTTCTATCGCTGCCGGCGAATCTGTTACCGTGCTTGGCCCAAACGGTGCGGGCAAGAGCACGCTGTTGAAATGCTGCCTGGGATTTTTCAAGCACGGTTCGTCGGGTCAGGTTCGGCTGCTGGGCGAGAATGTGCCACGTCTCGGCGCTGCGGGTTTGAGCCGACTTCGCAGGCGAGTCGGATACGTCCCGCAGGTTCTTGCCGCTCACAGCGAAGTGCCATTGACGCTCCGTGAGGTCGTCGCCATTGGCAGAAGCGGTATCGCCGGATTGCTCCGCCCGTTGGGACAGAACGACTGGCGAATAGTCGATGAGTGGATAGACCGGCTGGGGCTGGGGCAACTGGCAGGCAACGCTTACAGCGACTTATCCGGCGGGGAGCAGCGAAAGGCGCTCATCGCGCGGGCAATGGTTCAGCTGCCGGAATTGCTCGTACTCGACGAGCCGACGGCCAATCTCGATTTATTCTGGCGCGAGCAGATCGTCGGCGTCATGGATGAACTCTTCCGGCAAATCCACATGACCATCTTACTGGTCTGCCACGAGTTGGAGGTCATACCCCCCTGCTGCCGGCGTGTGGTGCTCCTGGAGGATGGGCGAATCTCGTCTGACGGAACGCCTGAAGAAGTGCTGACGACCGAGCGGATCGCCTCTCTTTACGGCGGCTCGCTCACAGTAGTGCACAACGGCGACCGCCACGCGGTAATTCCGTCCGGGGGGATGGAGCGATGAGCGAACTTATCGTCTGGCTGGCTGATTGGGCGCCTGTGATGGTAGGCGGAGCGGTGGCGGGTGCATCGACCGGGATGCTCGGCGTGTACATTATCGGGATGCGGATACCGTTCCTGGGCGTTTGTGTCTCGCACGCCGCCCTGGCCGGGGCTGTCTTCGGTTCACTGTTCGGACTTTCCGGGCCGATGCTGCTTGTCCCCGCACTGGCCGGGGCGATTGTAACAGCAATGCTCCTTGGAATGCTTGAGCCGGAAACGACGCGAATCAACATCAACGTTCTGATGGGGTTGCTGTTCACGCTGTCGATGGGACTGGCGTTCCTTGGAATCGGGCTTTTCGATAAGTTTGACATGAGCGACAACAACGTTCGCAACCTGCTTTGGGGCAGCCTGATCTACTGCCGGTGGAGCCACGTGGCGCTTATGTCGGCGGTCGCCGCCGTTCAGGTCGCCTTCGTCGTGCTGTTCTACAAGGAGATGCGAGCGATAATGTTCAGCCGATTTCACGCCGCCGCCGCCGGTGTGCACGTTACATTCGTCTGGACGATATTCCTTGTTCTCACTGCGGCTGTGCTGACGGTGAATTTCCAGACAATCGGAGGCCTGATGATCTATTCACTCATGGCCAATCCCGCAGCCGCCGCTTTTCTGCTGGTCAAAGGACACGGGCGGGCGCTAGGCGTTGCGATGTTGCTTGGTGCAGCCAGCGGGCTTGGCGGTTTCGTCATCTCCGCTGTTGCCGACCTTCCGACCGGAGCGATGATCGTAATTTTCTCATCGACCCTGGTCGGCCTGTCGGCTGTGGTGAATTATTGGCGGCGCAGAGGAAAAAGTGGGCTGGGTCGAACACCCATGAGATAAACTCAGTGGGTAAAGTCCGTGAGGCCCCCTTTTACTTTCGCCCCCCAAAATAAAGGTATTTCTGCTTGACACAATCACTGATTGTGGTATAATATAGATATCAAGTCGGAGATGCAGATCTTTTTGTATAGATTAATACGTAAGGGTCATCGATAGCCGAAGGAGCGGCGTCTTTACAATCAAAACAAGAAGAATTTACGGGAAAATAGAGGGAATTTTCTTTACCGGCCCGTAGCGTGTGGCTGCGGGAAGGTAAAGCGCCTGAAACAGCCTGCTCATTACAGGCACATCAGACAAGGAGAAAGAAGATGAAAAACGTAACGATTGTATTGGCGGTAGTGGCAGTGCTGGGCCTGGCTGGACCGGCATGGGCAGATACGCACGTGTGGAACGACGACGATCTCGGCGATAACAACTGGAGTACGCCCGATAACTGGGACCTGGACGAAGTGCCGGCCGGAAGTGACACTGCGCTTATAAAGGACAACGAGACGACCTGTTACATCAAGAATATAGGAGCGGGCAGTTCCAATATGCACGTTTACGTGGGAGATGGCGCCGCTTCCACCGGCCAGCTCGTGATTGACGGCAGCGGGACCACTGATGTGTACCTCAATACCAAATACATGAAGGTTTACGAAGGCGGCACCGTTACGCACAATGGTGGCGTCCACAGACTCAACTATAACGGCATGATTGTTTATGCGAGCGGAGTGTACAATTTGTACGGTGGCAAGTTGGACGGTGTAGCAGGTAATACCACCGGAAAGATATCGATCCAGGGCGAGTTCAACCAGACCGCCGGACACTTATATTCAAAAGGAAGAGAGGTTCTCATTGACACCGGCGGAGAGTACAATCTCTCAGGCGGGAAGATGGAAGTAGGCCTGAAAGCCTTCACCGTCAAGGGAACGCTCAATATATCAGGCTCACCAGAGATCATTATCTACAAAAAAGTAACATTCGACGCCGGCAGTAAGTTGACAGCCGGTTCGAGCCACACGTTCCTTATAACCGGCAGAAACCACTCCACTTACGGTTACGTCGCGTCGTTCGAGAACAACTCCACAGATGAGACCGCGACCGGACTGGCCGGGCTGAACGATATTACACTGAAGTTCAAATATGGTTCGTCTCGACCTTTGACAGCAGGCCCGGGTACTCTCGAAGTTGGCGGCAAGGACGACGGCGCGGTCATGGGTGGCCTGACACTTAACTTCGCCCTCGAAGGACTGAACGTGGGAGAAGACGGCGACACAGATATCCAATTGGTGGACCTCGTTGACAACGGCAACACGTCAAGCCCCGAAGCCCTTTATGTCGAAAACCTTTACATCGACGCAGGTTCGACAATCGACCTGAACGGCCTGAATCTCTACTACCTGTACGGCGAAGATCCGGGCGTCTTTACGGGTGACGGTCGTGTTATCGACAGCGCAATTGGAGGCGGAGGCGGGATATACCAGATTCCCGAACCGGCGACATTGGCGCTGCTGGCACTAGGCGGGATCGGAGTTCTGCTGCGACGCAGGAAATAATGTTACCGGTTATCAGTTGACCGGTTTGAGAATACACAAGCCCACGGAACGCAAGTCCGTGGGCTTGGTCTTTAATAATAGATTGACGCCCATGCTACGTTGCGGTGTTGCGATTTTTCGTCCGTCAGCGCAGAATAGCGAACATGCCAAGGCGTAAGGGTAAATCACAGCGGCGAATAAAGGACTGGCAACGGCGGTTCCGCGAAGCAGAAGCCGATTCGCTCGACGCCGATTCATCCGAAACGCTCCAGCCTCTTCGAGTCAAACTCCCAGCCTCACGCAATCAGCCAATCGCCGAGGCCGACGAGGCCGATGAGCCATCGCCCGAATCGGATGGGATCGCCGTCGTAACGGGACTATTTCCCGGCGGGGCGATTGTGCACATGGGCGAAGATGAATTGCTCTGCCGATTGGCCGGTACGTTCCGCCCGCCGGAGGATACGACCGCCCTGGCTGTCGGCGACGAGGTGGCAGTGGCGCTGACGGCGGCACAGCACGTTTCGGGTGATATGACAATCGACAGCCAGCGAGCCGACGGCGTGATTCTCTCCCGCCGACCCAGGCGGTCAGCCCTTTCCCGCCCCCAGCCCAGAAGCGGAAAACGACGCGGGCGATATGATGAAACCTTCGAAAAGGTCGTAGCCGCAAATATGGACACGCTGCTGATAATCGCATCGGTCCGCCAGCCCAGGATAAGCCCCGCACTGATTGACCGTTTCTGCATCATCGCGGAGCGCGGCGAGATGAAGCCGATGATCGTAATCAACAAAATCGATCTGGACAAGCCGGACAAAGCCCTTTTGAAGGAACTTTCCGACGGTGGGTTTGAGGTATTTCGCTGCTCGGCAGAGACGGGCAAGGGGCTGCGGAAACTTCGCAAGGCTCTTCGGGACAGGCGAAGCGTTCTTGCCGGCGCTTCGGGCGTCGGAAAATCCACGCTGATTAACGCTCTGGTTCCGGGCGCGGACCTGGCCGTCAGAGAAATACGCATGAAGGACCAGCGAGGGCGGCATGTTACGTCTGCCGCGACGCTGCACGAACTTCCGGGCGGCGGGCTGCTGGTCGATACGCCCGGCGTGCGCGAATTGGCCGTAGAGATGGACGCAGCCGAGTTGACCTGGTATTTCCCGGAACTTACCGAGTTCGCGCCGCAGTGCAAATTCAACAACTGCACGCACACTCACGAACCCGACTGCGCCGTCATCGCCGCAGCCGAAGCCGGTAAAATCCCGCTACGACGCTACCAGAGTTACCTGCGAATCCTGGAAACAATCCCGACGAAGTGAATTCTTTTCGGAAACGACAATGAAACATCGCAAAAAATGGATGGTTCTCGCCGCAGTCGTGCTTGCGGCTGGTGTGTTTGCGTGTCTGTATTGGCGGCACACACAAACGCCGGAATATGAGGCCCAACAACTGGTGGCAGAGTTGCGCGAATCCTTTGTGGGCACAAACCCCGGACTCCTTGAGCAATGGCTGACGAAGTTGGGGTTGATGGAGCCCAAAAGGCCCAGGGGTCCACTGGAAATACAGGAAGATATTGTCGTTTTTGGCGAGGCAGCCGTTCCCTCTTTAATCAAGGCTTTGAAAGACAAGAATATTGATGTGCGAGACTTTGCTGCCGCAACACTGGGGCAAATTGGTCCGTCGGCAAAAGAGGCTGTCCCCACTCTAATTGAGGTTTTGAAAGATGATAATAGTGACGTACGAGGCGATGCCGCTTGGGCACTTAGTATGATCGGTCCGTCGGCGGAGGCGGCGATTCCCGCGCTAATAAAGGCCTTGAAGGATGAAAATGTTGATGTGCGGATATATTCTGCTTGGGCACTGGGGGAAATAGGTCCAGCGGCGAAAGAAGCGGTTCCCTCACTAATCGAGGCATTGAAAGATGAAGATAGTGATGTTCGGCGTTCATCCGCAATAGCCTTGAGGCGCATCTCTCCTGCTGTTGCCGTCAAGGAGGCCGTGCCTGTTCTTATCAAGGATTTGAAGGATGAAAATAAGAACGTGCGGTTCTGGGCTACTGTTGTATTGGTGGATATCGCCACTGCCACTGCGGTCGAAAAAACTGTTCCCATCCTTATACGGGGCTTGAAAGACAAGTTCTGGTTCACCCGTCAAGAGGCAGCCGAGGCGTTGGGCAAGATAGGCCCGGCGGCGAAGGAGGCTGTTC
>JAUVIQ010000184.1 GCA_030592655.1 Planctomycetales bacterium
GTCGAACCGTCTGGAGGCACTTCCGCTACGCTCCAGTGCCTCCAGACGGTTACATAAACTTATGAAAAGTGTAAACCATGTGCCCGGTACAAAGTGTAAAGCATGTTTCCGGTTGCACAATCAAACGCCCCGATGGGGCTTGAAAAATGCGCATCCCCAAACCCAGACCTTCCGGTCTGGGCTAAAAACGATCGCCCCTTTTGGGGGCTAAACATATACGAACCAGAAAAACTGCTCTGATTTGTTCAAATAGGGATGCTGGTTACTTGCTCATTCTCTCGATCAACCAGATTCCAAATGTGAAAAATGGGGAATGTTCTTCTACACGTTGGTCGCTGAATTTCTGAAAAGCCATCGCTTTTTCGGGATCGTCGAACAGGTGATTGCAGTTCAGATGTGGCGACCACGTCTTTCGCGCAGTTTCGATGTCTTCATCCCTTTCGTACCCACAATTCGACAGACCGCTCAGGAGATATTCGTCTGATACGTCATATCCCAGTAGCGTCCATGACGTATTCACTTCGGATGGATTCAGATCGCTTATCAATAGCGACCGCCAGCGTCCGACCTCCTCTTCATCTTCGCAGGAAGGGAGATGCAGTGTTACCGAGATAAGGTTGAGCGGTCGTGATCTGCGGCGCCACCACTTCGAGCAATACTTGCGCAGCTCCGACAGGTCTGCCCAGCCGACAGGCGAGGGTTGTTCGGGGACCACTTTCTCGCTAAGTGCGGATGGCCAGACCATCCAATCGGTCGATAAGACTCGCTCTACGTCCAAGCGAAGCAGATACTGTTCCTCGCAGTTTGTGAGCCAATCAGGGGCAGATTGTCCCTCCACGCGGTCGTCAAAGCCCAAGATCAGCTCTGTGTCCTGTGAACAATTTGGCATGACCTTATAACAATCCCAATAAGTCCCTGCTATTCGCGGATGTGTCCGGTGCCGGTAACGATCCATTTGTAGGTGGTGAGGTCTTCTGCGCCCATTGGGCCTCGGGCGTGGAGCTTGTCGGTGCTGATTCCGACCTCGGCTCCCAGGCCATACACGCCGCCGTCGCTGAATCGCGTCGAAGCATTGACCATTACCGATGAACTGTCAACGCGCGCGACAAACGCCTCGGCTGAGGCCAGGCCGGCCGTAACAATCGCGTCGGTGTGGTGCGAGCCGTAGGTGTTGATGTGCTCGACGGCATCATCGAGCGAATCGACGACCTTTACCGCCAGCGTCAGTGCGAGATATTCGGTGGCCCAGTCGTCTTCGGTGGCCTCTTTCATGTCGGGGACGATTTTGCGTGATTTCCCACAGCCTCGCAATTCGACACCGGCATCGGCGAGTTTTTTCGCGATGGCGGGCAGAAATTCCCCGGCAATCGCGGCATCTACCAGCAGCGTTTCTGCGGCATTGCAGACGCCGGGGCGTTGGCACTTGGCATTGAGGACGATTGCTTCAGCCATTGCCAAATCCGCGTCGGCGTGGACATAGACGTGGCAGTTTCCGGCATAGTGTTTGATGACGGGGATGGTGGCGGCCTCGACTACGGCGCGGATGAGGCCCTTTCCCCCACGTGGAATGATAAGGTCGATAAAACCTTCGGCTTTGGCCATCGCCGGTACGATGTCCCGGTCGGTTTTGTCGATGACGGTGATGGCTGAGTCGGGCAGTCCTGCGGCCAGGACGCCCGCCCGCAGGCACTCGGCAATGGCGAGGTTGGAATGGATTGCTTCCTTTCCGCCGCGAAGGATCACGGCGTTTCCGCTTTTGAGGCACAGCCCAGCCGCATCGGCGGTTACGTTCGGGCGCGACTCATAGATGATGGCCACCACGCCCAGCGGTACGCGGCGTTTTTCGATCCGCAGGCCGATGGGGCGGTTGGAGGCCGATATTGTCTGACCGACCGGATCGGTCTGTGCGGCGATCGCCTCCAGACCGGCAGCCATTGCATTGATTCTCGCATCCGTCAGCGTCAGCCGGTCTATCATCGCATCGGAAAGTCCGGTCTTTTTGGCTTCGGCGAGGTCTTTGGCGTTCTGGGTCCGGATGCGGTCGGTTCCGTTTCGGATGGCATCGGCTGCTGCGATAAGTGCGGCATCGCGTTTGGCTGTGGTTGAGGTGGCTAGTTCGGCGGCAGCGGAACGGGCGGCGGAAGCGATCTCTTTGATGTAGGTGTCTGCGTTTTCCATATTAATTATTGTAACGTGGAACGGCGCATCGGGACAGGGGGCAATTTTTTCCGAGGCTGGTCGCTAGGGTGTAACCGTCCCTGAAGTCCGCTTGACCAGGCGGTAACTTACCGGCGGAACCGGTTCAGCCAGGCGGATTTTCAGGTCGGGGGGGAACTGCACGTTCACCTCACCCGGCATCCAACTACTGAGAGGTTTGAGGTCGCTATCGGTCAGCACGACATAGGCTCGAATCTTCTCGGCGCTGAGGTTCTCCAGGTCGATGCGGTTTCCGGTAACGGTAATTATCCTTGTCCGGTCTCCGGGCGATTTGACTTCGAGTCTGTACTTGCTCCACGTGTCATCGGTAAGCCAGGTACTGGGAGGAAGGTAATCGACGGTAACGGTGAATTTTTTGCTGTCTGTTGGCTGTCCGACCTTGAAGGTTACGGTAACTTTTCGCGGTTTGAGTTTCACATGGTCGAGATTTGACGGTCCAAGGACGTCAACATCGACGGTTTCAGTTGCGCCGACGGCTTTACCGCTCAAATCGATCGTTCGGGTTACGAGTGTTATTGTTGAGGGGTTAATCTTTTGTCTCATGCTTTCCGGGAGTCGCAGATTAATCCGCGCCGGTTCTATCTTTGGAGCCCCAGCCAGTACCGCACCGCTGTATTTGAATTGAACCGGTACGTCCGGGACCAGGAACATTTTATCCATGTGGATATCAATTCTCGCAGGTGTGGCCGAGATTATCTCCAGACTCGAATTGCGGAAGGCCGGAAGTTTGCTCAGCAGGTTCGCGGTACGTTCCTGGTATTCCTCGCCTGGTTCGTATTCCTTGGCCCCGGCGACGTCGAACTCAAGAAGCGAGTTGGCTTTCATCAGGTGATCGGTAAAACGATCTCTGTAATATCGGTTTCCCTTGATACGGAAGGTAACGGAGATTCCCCTTTCGCTCAGTAGCACCATCCCGTCGTCGGAGTTTGTGTGAAGGCGAAGGACTGCTGTAACGTCTTGATCGTCGGTGAAATGGATGTCGGCATAGACCCAGACGAGGGCGGTAATAATGACGACCCATACGGCTGTACGCAGCGACTGCATGAACCATTCCCGACTGAATCGACTTGCGGGAAGTTCAGTGCGAAGTCCCTTACCGGATTTACTAAGTCTTGCGCTCATATGTTGTTATGTGCTTTGTTTTTTCCGGTTTATACTTATCCATCGCGGCAGCCATTTCCGTCGCTTCGGTATCAGCATCGCTCGCAGAAGTTCCCGCAGGTTGTCGGTATCGAGTCCGATGTGCAGTTGCCCGTCGGCGGCGATTGAAATCCGCCCGGTTTCTTCACTGATGACGATGACGACCGCGTCGGTTTCCTGCGCCAGGCCCAGTGCGGCGCGGTGCCTGCTTCCGAGCGAGGCGTCCACGTCTTCGCTCTCGGCGAGAGGGAACTGGCATCCCGCAGCCGCCACACGCCCCTGCTGGATAATCACGCCCATGTCGTGCAGCGGTGTTCCGTGGAAGAAGATTGTATTGAGCAGTCCGGCCTTCAGTTCGGCGTCCAGGAGCACGCCTGATTCCATCAGCGCCCCCAGACCGACCTTGCGCTCTACGGCGATTATCGCGCCGGTCTTGTTGCGCGCGAGATACCCCGCCGACTCAACGAGAGCGGAAATGTTTTCCTTGATACAGCGATACTGACCGCCGAATATGGGCGCACGCCCCAGTTGCCCAAGCGCCCGGCGAAGTTCCGGTTGAAACGCCACTATCACCGCCATGAAGGCGAAGAGTAAAAATTTCCCGTAAAGAAACTCGATCCGATCCCATCCGCGACCTTTAGGAAGAAGGAGGATGCACAAATAAACGGCTCCGAGAACTACGACTACCCCCTTGACAAGACTTTCACCACGCGTTCCGCGAAGGAAACGTACCACCCACCACACAACAATACCGATAAGAACCATCTCCACGACTACCACCATCAGGTCATAGGTAGCCAGGCGGTGAATGTAATTCGTAATGGCTCTTGTCAGTTCGCTCACAACAACATTCTATAGTAGTCGGTAGTCTCTCGCCAGTCCACGGACCCTAGGTCCCGTGGGGATTACACAGATTACACGGATTCTAAATGTGTAATCGGTAATGTCTGTTTAGCCGTCGTCCGCCCAGGTCGCCACAGGCGACTCGCTGCGGCGAGCGGATTTTCGACCGGTACGACGACGATTTTTTACATATCTTTTTCTTCAATCGCCCGTGCAACTGTCAATGCCTGGACCATCGCGGCGACGTCGTGAACGCGGAAGATACTCGCTCCGCTGCGCCACCCAGCCAGGCACGCGGCGATTGTCCCGCCGAGACGCATGTCCGGGTTACTTTGTCCGCTCAATTCGCCTATAAAACGCTTCCGGCTGGGGCCTACCATAACCGCTACGCCCAGTTCGCCCAGAACGCCAATGTTATTCAAAAGCGCCAGGTTGTGCTCCAGTAGTTTTCCGAATCCGATGCCCGGATCGATAATAATGCGGCTGCGCTTCACGCCGGCGTCGGTAGCAGCCTCGATTCGCCTGGCCAAAAAATCGCGGACCTCGCTTACCACATCGTCGTATTTGGGATTTTCCTGCATACTTTTGGGCGAACCCAGCATGTGCATCAGGATTAAGGCTGTATTGCGTGAGGCTGCGAGGCCGAACATTTCGTCGTCATCCCGCCCAGCCGACACGTCGTTGATTATTTGCGCGCCGGTATCAATGGCGAACCGGGCAACAGCGGCGCTGGTGGTGTCGATACTGACGGCGGCGCCCAGTTTGGCGATTTGGGGTAATATCGGTTCGAGGCGGCGGATTTGCTCATCGGGGCCGACCCGCTCGGAACCCGGGCGGGTGGATTCAGCCCCGACGTCGATAACATCCGCACCGTCGGCGACCATCTTCCGGGCCTGGGCGACAGCCGACGCCGGATCAATAAACCGCCCCCCGTCGGAAAAACTGTCCGGCGTAACATTCAGAATCCCCATAACCACAGGCCGGTGTGTGCGATGCGAGTTCAGGATTTCATCAAGGGTCGCGGACATGATGTGATTCTAGTACGAAGCCCCGCCATTGACAACAAAGTCCTTATGGGATGGCTGGGTCCAGGAAGATTTCGCGCGCGGGACTTACCAGTCTTCAAGTATCCACTCAAATGCTGGCAACAGATCAACACCGCAAGCCTTCGCCCATTCGGTTACATCCACTCGGCGATTGGCGACTTCGCAGTTATAGACCCACGATTGCGGCTGCAAGCACTTCCGGGTAATCTACACCCGCCCGACTTGGGGTAGCCGAATCGTGCGGTGGCACGAATGCCGACATTGCGGCAGGCGCATGACGACTTGGGAGAGGTGATGTTGCTGTGTCAAGCGACAAAGGTCTAGATTACCTTTCCCGGAGGTGAATTCTCAGCCCTGACGCGAGCAGCAAAATGCTCCGAGACAAAGGCGACGGATCGCTTTATTGCTTCAGCGGAACTAGAGCGTTTTACATAAATCATGTCGTATATCCGCAGTGGGTAACCCAGCCGAGGAGATCGGTGGTATCGACTCGATCAAGGGCGATTCGGATGGCCTCGACGAGGCCATCGAAGCTGCGGGCAGCGATGGATCGAAGAACCTGTTTGACCTTTGACCACATGTTTTCGATCGGATTGAAGTCGGGGCTATAGGGCGGCAGGTACCAGA
>JAUVIQ010000271.1 GCA_030592655.1 Planctomycetales bacterium
GAGCGTGAAAGACTTATCCGCATCGTCGGAACAGGCGAAATGCGTGTATATACCGGTAAGGTTCACATGTTCGGATTCCCAGGCGGCTGAAACCAACTCCGCCGCCCGCCCAGCCGGTACGCCGCTTCGGTTCATTCCGGTATCTATTTTGATGTGCACACCGGCCGGTCGGCGGGCCTTGCCGGATGCTTCAGCCAACAGCAGCATCTCGTCAAGGCTGGTAACTGTCAGCGTTACATCGCTGACGATGAGTTCGGCCAGCGCTTCAGCCTCGTCAGCGGCAGCGGTTGCGAAAACCAGTACGGGTCTTTCCCATCCCGATTCCCGCAGCGTCATCGCTTCAGTGCCCGTCGCCACTGCCAGCATATCGGCAGCCGAACCGAGCACGCCGAGAACCTGGCCGATTCCGTGTCCGTAGGCGTTTGCCTTTACGACCGGGCAAAGACCCGCGCCGCGCCCCAGTAGTCCTCGAACCAGGCCGATGTTATGCTGAATTGCCGAAACCGAAATGTCCGCTCGCAGGTAATCGTTCATAATGGGAGAAAATTATACAGGCATCATCTGTGGCGGGAATATATATTTGCTGTATAATCACGCGGAGTTTTAATTCCTGCGACAAAAACCTGCGGGAGACAACTAACAATGCAGATTAACAGGTTGAAAATTCGGCCGGCCTTCGCAAGCCTGATGTTCCTGGTTGTTATCACCGCCCTTGCCTTGCAGGCGCATGCCCAGGCCAAATTGAAGAGCTACAAGACCAGGTATTACATCATCCACACCGACCTCGATACCGACGGCGTGCAGGAGGCCGTTGTGCGAATGACGGCAATGGCCGAGGAGTATCGCCGACGCACCAAAGGCTTCAGCGGGAAGTTCAGGAAAAAACTTCCATTCTACCTCTTCCGCAACAGCAAGGATTACTATGCCTTCGGCGGGCTTAAAGGATCAGCCGGCGTTTTCATGGGCGGCGCGCTCATGGCAATCGCCGGTGAGAAAACTTCCGAGCAGACCTGGCACATCGTACAGCATGAAGGGTTTCACCAGTTCGCCCACGCGACCATCGGAAAGGACCTGCCGATATGGGCGGACGAAGATATGGCTGAATACTTCGGTCAGGCTATCTTCACCGGCGACGGATTTGTCGTCGGCGTAATACCCCCGCGACGACTCGCGCGACTGAAAAAAGAGATTAAAGAAAACAAAGTCAAATCCTTCAGCAAAATGATGACGATGACCAACAGGCAGTGGGTAAAGGAAATGGCGATGGTCAACTACGACCAGGCATGGTCGATGATCTACTTCCTCATCCGCGCCGAGAACGGCAAGTACCAAAAAGCGACGATGGGTTTCCTCAAAGACATCAGCCGGGGAAGACCTTACCTCGACGCATGGACGAGGAATTTCGGACCCAAAATCAAAATCTTCGAGAAACGCTGGCGAGAATACTGGCTGGCGCCTCGGGAAAACCCGACCGCCGACCTGTACGACAAAGCCGTCGCCGCCACGCTGACGAGTTTCTTCGCAAGGGCGTACAGCCAGAGGCAAAAGTTCGAAAACGCCGACGAATTCTTCAAAGCCGCACGGGCCGGAAACCTGAAAGCACATAAAAAAGACTGGCTTCCACCAACCCTGCTTACAAACGCACTGGACAAGGCTGGGAAAACCGGCAAGTGGAGCATCGAGGCCACCAAAGGCCGACCGCCGAAACTGATTTGCACGCGGGACGACGGGAAACAATTCGTCGGCGCCTTCGTGCTAAAGTCAGGCAGGGTAAGTAAAGTAAATCTTAAAATTGTTGAGAAAAAAGAGACAAAAGAAACAGAAAAAAATTAGCGACACAGAGACACAGGCGGCTGTTCGCCGTCCCGTGGGGAGGGACAGAGGTATAAAACAGAAAAAATACTTTTTCTTTAAATCTCTGTATCTCTGCGTCTCTGTGTCGAATTGATTTGCTTATGACGCCCAAGAATCAATACAACCCGGTAACTTCTGAAATCGTCGCGGAACTGAAGCGAATCGTCGGCGAGAAATACGTTATCTTCGACGATGCCGAGAAACTCCAGGCCTTCTCGCACGATGAGGTGGCTGAAGAACGTTACGCCCACATGCCCGAAGTGGCGGTCAGGCCTCGGACGGCTGACGAAATCGCCGCCGTTATGCAATTGGCCAATCGCGAGCGTATTGCCGTTACGCCTCGCGGGGCGGGCAGCGGCTTGAGCGGTGGGGCGGTTCCGCTGGCAGGCGGGATCGTACTGCTGACCGACCGGATGAACAAGGTCGTCGAGATCGACCTGGCCAACATGATGATCACCGTCGAGCCGGGCGTTGTAACCAACGAAATCAACGACCTTATCCGCGACGACGGGCTGTTCTATGCAGGCTATCCGATGAGTCTTGAGACGTGTTACATCGGCGGAAACGTAGCCGAGAACGCCGGTGGCGGAAAGGCTGTAAAGTATGGCGTAACAGGCAGATACGTAACCGGCCTGGAGGTTGTAACGCCGACGGGCCAGGTCGTCCAACTCGGCGGAAAACTCGTCAAGGACGTTACGGGTTATAATCTGATTGGCCTGATGGTCGGCTCGGAGGGCACGCTTGGGATATTCACGAAGATAACGCTGAAACTGATGCCGCTGCCGACGGTCAACGTTGATTTGCTTTGTTTGTTCGAGTCGGCGGAGCAGGCCATTGGGGCTGTTCCGAAGATAATGACCGGCAGCGGTATAATACCGACGGCGATAGAGTTTATGGACCGCAGTGC
>JAUVIQ010000187.1 GCA_030592655.1 Planctomycetales bacterium
CGAGCGGCGTGAGCCCAGAGCTCCATCACCAGTTTGCCGGAATTAGTGTAGAACTCCAGCTGGTCGAAAACATGGTCCATTAGATGACAGAGTTTCTCCATGGCGGGTAAAGGCTCTTCTGCCAGATGGTCCAGTTCCGTCTGATCGCCGGACAGCCTCTCCGAAAACACCTTTGCAAAAAGGTCCTCTTTGTTCTGGAAGTAATTGTACAAAGTCCCCTTGGAGACCCCAGCCTTCTCCGCAACCTCTTCCATTGTTGCCGCTTCATAACCCCGAACGTCAAAGGCCCACTGCGCAGCGTCAAGAATCGCTCGCCGTTTCGCCCCCAACTGTGCATCATCTTCTGCCATGTCTTCACGTCCTAGAAATACTCATAGTCCAGAACCAGTCCTTTAAAAAATACTTATTACTGCGTTCAGTCAACTTATCCTTTCGAGTTCGCTTTGCCGTTTCGGTTTCTTCTGCAAACAAAGACCCGATAATAATACTCCAAGACATAGCGACAGACACATGCCAAACCGTCACGCTCGTTGCCTTTCTGGCGAGATACGCAGATCTGACGGGCTGGCTGGTACCGACGCGACACCGGGTGTACCTTACCTTATCCACAAAATCACCTCGCTGCTACAGGCAAACGCTGAGGGTGACCTGTCGGAGAGGGCGATACGCCGAGTTGACTGCTACCTCGAACGAGAGTGAAATTCCTTATCGCTGAAGCAACCAGCGGTTGATGGAATCGGCGACCACCCTGCCGGATGCGATGGCGCGGACGACGAGGGATGCGCCTGCTACTGAATCGCCGGCTGCGAAAATGCCAGGCTCGGAACTCTGGGCGTCCGCATCGACGGCTATATTACCGGCTTTATCCAGGTTGAGGTGTAATTTCTCGACCAGGCCGCTGTGCATCACGTGGGTAAAACCCATCGCCAGCAGGACCATGTCGGCTTTCATGCTGAATTCGCTATCGGGGATTTCCTTCATCTGCCAGCCATCGCCGGTCATGGTCCACTCGACCCGGCAACAGTTTATCTGGCTGATGCGCACCCCGACGCCCGTGAAGGATTTTGTCAGGACACTCCATCGGCGTGTGCACCCTTCCTCGTGCGAACTGGAAGTCCGCAGGATATTAGGCCACATCGGCCAGGGGGTCTGCGGGTTGGTTTTTTCCGGCGGCTGGGGAAGAATTTCAAACTGGTGAATCTCGCGTGCGCCCTGTCGTCTTACCGTTCCTACGCAGTCGCTTCCGGTGTCCCCGCCGCCGATTACAACGACGATTTTACCGGCAGCGTCGATTCGGTTTTCGTTGTCGATGTCTTCGCCGGCGTTGATGCGATTCTGCTGTGTGAGATAATCCATCGCAAAGCAGATGTTGTCCAGACCACGTCCGGGAACGGGCAGGTTTCTGGGCTGACCTGCACCCATCGCCAGGCAGATGGCGTCGAACCGACCTCGCAGATACTTCAGCGAGATGTCCTCGCCGACGTTCACGTTGGTCTGGAAGTCCACGCCTTCAACCCGCATCTGCTCAAGCCGCCGCTCTATCACCCATTTTTCCAGTTTGAAGTCGGGAATACCGTATCGTAGCAACCCGCCGACGGAACGGTCCTTTTCAAAGACTACTACGTCGTGACCGAAGCGGCTCAGCTGCTGGGCGACGGCCAGGCCCGCCGGGCCTGATCCGACTATCGCCACCCGCCTGCCGGTCTTGTTTTTCGCGGGTCGGGGTTTGATAAAACCGGCCTCGAAACCTCGCTCGGCAATTTCCAGTTCAATCTGCTTTATAAGCACCGGTTCGGTATCAATGTTGAGTGTGCAAGCTGCCTCACACAGGGCGGGGCAGACCAGCCCCGTAATCTCCGGGAAATTATTGGTGGAGTGAAGGTTATCGCACGCTTGCTCCCACCGCCCACGATATACAAAGTCGTTGAACTCCGGGATGCGATTGAATAACGGACAGCCGATTCCGTGACAGAAAGGTATTCCGCAGTCCATGCACCTTGCCGACTGGCGATGCAGAACCTCTTCGGTAAGCGGCAGTGTTATCCGGCGATGGTCCTTGACCCTCTCGCCCACCGGTCGGGTGGCGACTTGCTCGCGCGGGTACTCCAGAAATCCTGTCGGCTTACCCATTTCAAAAACCTCTTCCGTTACGGGTATCGTCAGTCGTTATGACGGGCTTGCTACGTTGTGTCGGTTCACCCATTCAGAAAACCTCTTCCGTTGCGGGGGTGGTGTCTGTGAGTCTCTCTTCGCGGTCCCGCAACCGCTGCATCGCCCGCCGATAGTCAATCGGAACGACCTTCACGAACGTTCCGATCACGTCGCGCCACCTGTCGAGTATTTCCTTTGCCCGTTTGCTGTTGGTCCACTCGTAATGGCATGTAATAAGGTCCCTCAGCCGCGTTACGTCCTCGTCCAGCCAGACCGGTTCTACGTCCACCATATCCAGATTGCAGAGCGTGTCGAAGAGTTGGTGCTTATCGAGGACGTATGCGATTCCGCCGCTCATACCGGCTGCAAAGTTCCGCCCGGTTCGCCCGAGTATCACGACCGTCCCACCGGTCATGTATTCACAACCGTGGTCGCCGATTCCCTCGACTACAGCCGTTACGCCGCTGTTGCGAACGGCGAAACGCTCGCCCGCCAGTCCGTTGACGAACACTTCGCCCGCCGTCGCGCCGTAGAGCAGGGCGTTTCCGGCGATTATATTTTCATGCGCTTCCAGCGGCGCTTCGGGCGGGGTCTGCACGACGATCCGCCCGCCGGAAAGACCCTTGCCAAGATAATCGTTGCTGTCGCCTATCAGCCGGAGCGTTACCCCCGGTGCAAGAAACGCCCCGAAACTCTGCCCGGCTGAACCTCGCAGCGTGATATCGATAGTTCCATCCGGCAGGCCGTCCGCCCCACGGGCACGGACAATCCGATTGCTCAGAATCGTCCCGACCGTCCGATGAACGTTGCGAATGGGCATCTCGACAGCGACCTTTTCACCGCTCTCGATGCTTTGGGCGATAAGTTCGAGAATTCGCCAATCCAGATGATCTTTAAGCAAGTCGTTCTGGCTGTGAACGTGGCGGATGTCGCGCCCGTCGGAGACATCGGGTTGGGCGAAAATGGCCGAAAAGTCCAGCCCTTTGCCCTTCCAGTGATCGACGGCCTTGCCACTGCGGAGCCTGTTCACCCGCCCGATCATGTCTTCAAATTTCCTGAAGCCCAACTCAGCCATAATCTGCCGGACTTCCTGAGCCACGAAAAGCATGAACCTTTGAAGATGTTCAGGCTTACCGGCGAACCGCTTGCGTAATTCCGGGTTCTGCGTACAGATACCGACCGAGCATGTTCCAAGATGGCATTTCCGCAACAGGCAGCATCCGAGGCTTACCAGTGCGGTGGTTCCGAAACCGAACTGTTCCGCTCCCAACAGCGCGCCGATTACCACGTCGCGCCCGGTCTTGAGTTGCCCGTCCACCTGAACGCGGATACGCCCTCGCAAACCATTGAGTACCAACGTCTGCTGTGTCTCGGCCAGACCCAGTTCCCACGGGATGCCTGTGTGCTTGATGGACGAAAGCGGGCTTGCCCCGGTTCCACCGTCATAGCCTGATATTAACACTTCGTCGGCGCCGGCCTTGGCCACACCGGCTGCAATAGTCCCGACGCCGACCTCGGAGACCAGTTTTACGGAGACCTTCACGCCAGGATTGCTGCACTTGAGGTCGTAAATTAACTGCGCAAGGTCCTCGATGGAGTAGATATCGTGGTGAGGCGGCGGCGAAATGAGCGTAACGCCCGGCGTGGAGTGGCGCATGTGCGCGATTTCGTCGGTAACTTTATGCCCCGGCAGCTGTCCGCCTTCGCCCGGCTTGGCGCCCTGGGCCATCTTTATCTGAATCATCTTCGCGTGAGCGAGGTATTCTATCGTTACACCGAATCGGCCGCTGGCTACCTGCTTGATTGCGCTGTTGAGCGAATCGCCGTTGCCATGCTCGTATCGGGCAGGGTCTTCGCCGCCTTCGCCGGTGTTGCTCATCGCGCCAAGGCGATTCATGGCAAGGGCGATTGTTTCGTGGGCCTCCTTGCTGATCGAACCGTGCGACATCGCACCCGTGCAGAAGCGTTTGACGATTTCCTCGACCGGGGTAACTTCCTCCAACGGAACGACCTGCTCCGGAGTCAATTCAAACAACCCCCGGAGCGTGCAGTATTGCTCCGATTGATCGTTAATCAGTTTTGCGTACTTTGCGTAGGCCTCGGCGTTGTCGGCCCTGACGGCGTGCTGGAGGAAGGCGACGGTTTGCGGATTCCACAGGTGCGTTTCGCCGTCGCGGCGATATTGATATTCGCCGCCGAATTCGATCTCAGGCTCGCCGGGTGCGCCGTCGGCATAAGCACGCTTGTGGCGATGGAGCGTTTGGCGGGCAATCGCCTCAAGGTCCGCCCCGGAAATCCGCGACGAGGTGCCCGTGAAGTACTCGTCCACCAGTTCGCCGTCCAGACCGACGGCTTCGAACAATTGGGCTGCGTGATAACTTCGCAGTGTCGATATGCCCATTTTGGACATTGTTTTGAGGATGCCCTTTTTAATCGCGGCGATGTAATTATCTATAATCTGATCGGGTTCGATGTCGTTGGGAATATCGCCGTTGCGATGAAGGTCGCTGAGCGTTTCAAAGGCAAGGTACGGGTTCACGGCATTTGCGCCGTATCCGCACAGGCAGCAGAAGTGCATCACTTCGCGGGCTTCGCCGGTTTCGATTACCAGTCCCGCTTCGTTGCGGAGTTTGCGTTTTATCAGTCCGTGGTGCGCCGCCGACGTCGCCAGCAGGCTTGGAATGGCCGCCCGCATCTCTTTGAAATTGCGGTCAGAGATGATAACGAGCGATGCGCCTTCGGCAATGGCTTCGGCGCAGGCATCGACCATTTCGTCCAGGCCTCGCCGCAGCGCAGCGGCGGGATCATCGGCGTCAGCGTCAAAGAGGGCGTCCACAAAGGCTACCTTGAAGTCGTCCCGCCTGGCCGTTCGAAGACGAACAATATCCTCGTTGGTCAGAATCGGATGGGGCAATTTCAACTGCCGACAGTGCTCCGGCGTCTCGGCCAGGATATTGCGCTGCCTTCCGGTGAAACTCATCAGCGACATTACAAGACCTTCACGCAGTGGGTCGATCGGTGGATTGGTTACCTGCGCGAACATCTGCTTGAAATAATCGAACAGCAGTCTAGGCCGGTCCGAAAGCACCGCCAGGGGTGTGTCGGTACCCATCGAACCGATAGGCTCCTGTGCATTGAGGGCCATCGGGATGAGAATCATCCTCTGGTCTTCACGGGTATATCCGAAAACTCGCATCCGCTTTCTCAGGGTTTTCGGATCGGGCTTTTTACTCTCGGCAGCCGCGAACAGTCCGCGCAGTTCGATGTGGTTTTGCATCAGCCAGCGTCGGTACGGTCTGCCCCGTGCGATCCGCCCCTTAATCTCATTGTCCAGGATGATTCGCCCGCCTTCGGTATCCACCAGGAACATCCGTCCCGGCTGGAGTCGCCCCTTGGAGCGGATTTTTTCCGGCGGAAAGTCAACGACTCCGGCCTCGCTTGCCAGCACCATAAGCCCGTCGGTTGTTACGACGTACCTTGCCGGTCGAAGCCCGTTTCGGTCGAGCGTACCGCCGATTAATTTCCCGTCGGTGAACAGCATCGCCGCCGGTCCGTCCCAGGGTTCCATTACGGCGGCGTGGTACTCGTAAAACGCTCGCTTGTCGGTGCTTATGTGATAACTAGGCCCGAAGGCTTCGGGAATCATCATCATGATCGAGTGCGGAAGGGACCTGCCGGCCCGGACGAGTAGTTCCA
>JAUVIQ010000181.1 GCA_030592655.1 Planctomycetales bacterium
GTAAAGACTTCATAGCCCTTGGTCGTGAGATTCCGCTGCAACACTTCAGTCGTATTCGCCACGTCATCTACAACGAGAATCGTTTCTTTCCTGTTCGCGTCAGTCATTTCTGCGTTCTTCCTTACACTCCTTTGCCACGACAACGGGAAGCCGAACCTCGAACCGAGTGCCCCGGCCCGGAGTGCTTTCAACACGAATCGTGCCCCTGTGCGAGGTTGTGATACCATGAACTACAGGAAGGCCAAGCCCCGTGCCCTCATTGATGTCCTTGGTAGTGAAGAATGGAACGAATATCTGTTTGAGTTCCCGCTCACTCATTCCGGCTCCGTTGTCCTCGACGACCAGCACCACGTGGTTGTCGGATACGCGTGTGGTGATTGTCAGGACGCCTCCGGACGGCATCGCCTGAATGGCGTTGACCACGAGGTTCACCAGTACCTGCTGCAATTGCGACGGATCGGCGGTTATCTGCGGAATTTCCGGCGAGAAATGTCGAATAAGGTCCACGCCGTTTTTGGCGCACCGCGACTCAAGGAAATAGAGCGATTGTTCAATCACTGCGTTGAGATCGACCTGTTCTTTCCGAGGCGGGGTTTTGCGTGCGAACAGCATCAGCTTCTTGATAATCTCCCGGCCATGAAGCGACGCTGTAACGATTTTCTCTATATCCTGGAATATCTGTTTCGGAAGATCGGGGTGTTTTTGTGCCAGTTGAGCAAAGCCTAGTATGTTGCCCAGCGGTTCATTCAATTCGTGTGCAACGCCCGCGGAAAGCTGTCCGATTGTCGCCAAACGGTCGGCTCGGCGCAACTGCTCCTGCAAACGAGTTTTTTCTTCAGCGGCTTGCAGACGCTCGACAATGAGGGCGATCTGTTGCGCGACGGCGGCAATGAGATGTCGCTCCTCCTTCAGAAAAGGGCCTTCGTCACACGCGGGCCTTTCCTCGATATACACGACATCAATAGCGCCGCGCCGCTGGCCATTTACCACAATGTCAGCCGACTGCTTGTGCGCACCTTCCCGGAAGCTCGCTGTTACATAGGAACGGTCATCGAGAACGATGCGCCCTGCCGTAATTTCAGGATACTGCCAGGCGGGCGGAAGCAGCCTTACGCAGCCCTGGAGAATCTCTTCGAGCGTAGCGTCCGAGCGCGTGGCGAGCTGCGCGAGGCTGTAGAGGCACGTCAGCTCTTTTACCCGCTCCCGCAAGGCGACGTATTCTGTCTTGTTCTGATCCATTGACCCGAAAGAAAAGAATTCAAACCTCATACACTTTCAACGCTTTATCGCCGTAGTGGCAACAACGACCCATGGAAGAATCTTACAGAATATCAGCCTGGAATCAATCATGAGGTGTTCATCATGCATCGAAGGTGCTTGAAACGGCAACTGACTGCATCACGCCGCCACGTATTCGAAGCCACCTGTGATGTTCCAGCAGATGATTATGAAAAAACCCGTTACGGAATAACCGGAGCCTGTGTTTTGATTCCCCGCTGTGAGTTGGTCACACCATGGCGTGGCGGACTTCCACGCATTGCGGCATACGTTGTGTCAGTCGCCTGGTACAGAGCGGCGCAAGCGTCAAGGTCGCTCATGAACTCGCCCGCCACAGCGCGCCGACGCTCACGCTTGGGCTTAGGGAAATCGAAGTCTCCCTTCGGGGAGGCGTTTCTGGGTTTCTACGCCGACCGGTTGGGGTGTTACTGTCCGGCCTGTCAACAGGCATGGGCCGACAAGTTCGGCGGTGAGATTCCCAGGTCGCCTTTTCCCGACTCCAAGGCGAAAAGGCAATTCATTCTCTGGCGGATTCGCCGCTGGAACGAGGTCCACGCCGAGATGAAAGACGCCCTGAACGAACACCACCGCGTCCGGGCCGTGCACATGTGTGTGTCGTCATTGTGGATTTCGAGCAAGTTTTTTTTAGTTTTTCAGGAACAGGTACTGGTTTTGTTCGTCAAAATGATAGTGTATCCGTCTAACCCGTGATGGCTTGCAGGAAGTAAAGTCTGTGGATACGGGTGGGTTTATGAAAGGAGCCTGTGATGAGACGTACCCTGGTAATTTTAACGGTTTCAATGGCGGCTTCTGTCTGCTGGGCCGGTCAGATCGGCTTTATCGAGGATTTCTCCCTGTCCAGGGACCGCGAGTCGGCCCTGAAGCAGCTCATCCCCGGTACGGAGCAGTATTACTACTACCACTGCCTGCACTATCAGAATACGGGGCAGGAGAAGAAACTCAACGATATGCTCTCGTTGTGGACTAATCGCCGCGGTGCAATTAGACGCTCGTCCATGGTGCGCGAGATCAGGAACCGCCAGGCGCTTCTGAACTATCGGAACGACCCGCAGGCAACACTGAAATATATCAGGGAACGCCTGAATCTGCGTTTCGACCATCAGCGCGAGCGGCTTGGACGCAAGGCGAAACTTCCCACCGGTCTGGACTCCAATCTCATCAGCCGGGATTCGCTCACCCTTGTGGCGCTGGGGCGCCATAGCGGAACAGTGAACGGGTTTGAGAACTCGGCTCTCGAGTGGTTAATCGCCAGGGACATCGGCGCGGACCGCCGTCGGCATCTCCTAAAGAGGCTCACCAGGCCGGACTTGCCGAACCTGCCGAAAATCATCGTCGCGGACCTGAACCACAGGTACAGCAAAGGCTTCGGTTCGATGAATATCCACCGGGCGCTGCTGCTGAGCCAACTTGACAAGTGCCTGGAACTCAAAGGCGACCTGCTGAACAAGAGCAACTTCGTCAACACGTACCTCACCAAGTTGCGTCCAAATCCCGATGAGGATTGGCTGAACGACCCGAAGGTGCGCCTGGCGCATCTGGATCGCATGTGGGCGTTCGTCGGCAGGCTCGCGCCTGTGAACAACTCGCTCAAGGCGCACGTGCTCTACCAGCGACTTCTCTTCGACCGCTCTCGCGGCGTCTATGACAAGAAGCTCTTCATGGCCTACATCAAACTGCCGCGACAGGTCGTGTACATCAACCCGAAATATATGAAGCGGCTGGAGAACAGGCGCTACCCCGTGAACATGAACGCCAACTTTATCGCCCAGACGATGCTGCCGATTATAGGACGCGACGAACCGCTCGTCCGAAGCTACCTCATGCACTTCTTCGTCGAAGAGGATTCCTATAAGCCATACGAGCCGTACATTCGGGACACGTACCTGAAGGAACTTTTCGCCGAGACGAAGATCGTCAACGGCCTGGGCGACCAGGAAAAATGGGCCTCCATGCTGGACCCGGCCAGGTACAAGCAGCTCAAGGAGCGGGTGGACCTGGACTTCGCCCACACTAACGGGAAATTATTCGCCGCCGACGAAGCGGTCAGCCTGGACCTCCACGTCAAGAACGTAAAGACGCTTATCGTCAAGGTCTATCAGGTCAACGCTTTCAATTACTACCGCGACAGGATGAAGGAGGTGGATACGGACATCAACCTGGACGGCCTGGTCGCCAACATCGAGAAAGTCGTCAAGTACGATGAGGTGTCCCTGCGGCGGGTGAAGCGGCATTTCGAATTCCCGTCGCTGAAGAAGCGAGGGCTTTATGTTGTCGATTTCATCGGAAACGGAAAGTCCAGCAGGGCGCTTTTCCGCAAGGGCAGACTCCGCTATCTTGTGAGGACCGGAGCCGCCGGACAGGTCTTTACCGTATTGGACGAGACGAACCGCAAACTCCCAAAGGCGGCCTTGTGGCTTTCGGGACATAAGTACACTGCCGACAAAGACGGCGAGATCACCGTACCATTCAGTAATTCGCCCAAGCGGCAGACGATTATCCTCACCGACGGCGACTTCGCCTCGTTGGAGAAGTTCGACCATCAGGCAGAGCAGTACACACTCCAGGCAGGCATCCATGCCGACCGCGAGGCGATGCTCGCCGGCAAGACCGCTTCGGTTATCGTCCGGCCAACGCTGTACATGAACGGCACGCCCATTTCACTATCAGTGCTGACAGATACTGCCCTGGTTATTACTTCCACCGATCGCGACGGCGTGAGCACCACCAAGGAAGTAAAAGACTTCAAACTTTTCGAGGATCGTGAATCGGCGTATAAGTTCCGCACGCCGCGACGAATGAGCAGGATAACCTTCACACTCAAAGCCAAGGTCAAAAACCTCAGCAAGGACAAGAAGCAGGACCTGTCGGCCTCGGCAAGTTTCGCGATGAACAGGATCGACCGGACCGAGAAGACCGAAGACCTGCACCTTGCCCACATTGACGGACGGTACACACTGGAAGTACTGGGCAAAACCGGCGAAGCGAAGGCGGATCGGCCCGTCAAGGTCCAGATTAAGCACCGGGACTTCAAAGACGTCGTTCACGCCTCGCTCCAGACCGACAAGGACGGAAGGGTCATGCTGGGCGAACTGAAGGACATCGCATGGGTTCGCGCCACAGGACCGGAAAATACGGCACACACATGGCACATGGTGCGGGACGTACACAGTTATCCTGCCAACGTCCATGGCCGGGCGGGCGAGACGATTTACCTGCCATACATGGGCAAGGAGAAGGAAATAACGCCGGAGGAACTGTCATTGCTTGAGGTGCGAGGCGGGACGTTTGTCGCAGACCGCTTCGAGGCGATGACGATTAAGGACGGTTTCATCGAGATTCGAGGCCTGGCGAGAGGCGATTACGACCTGCTTATCAAGCCGAGCGGTACGCGGATTAAGATTCGTCTGGCCGAGGGCAGGCAGCGAGACCGCTACGTTCTCGGCGCAAACCGACATCTGGGCGTCCGTAATGCCAAACCGCTCCAGATTTCCGGTATCAATGCGGACAAAAACAACATCCGCATCAGGCTTAAGAACGCCACGAAGTTCACTCGCGTTCACGTAGCGGCTACACGATACCTGCCGGAGTATTCGATGTACGGCAACCTGGGGATCGGGTTCCGCGAGCCGGACATGGCAACCATTGCCAAGGTCCTGTCCGCCTACGTCGCGGGGCGTAACATCGGCGACGAATACCGCTACATCATCGATAGGAAGTACGCGCGGAAATTCCCCGGAAACATGCTCAAACGCCCGAGTTTGCTGCTGAACCCCTGGGCAATCCGCAAGACCCAGGCCAGTCGGCAGTTGGCCAAACCCGGAAGGTCGTTTCGCGGTTCTGGTGGCGGAGGCGCGGGGCCACGCAGCAGTTTCTTCGGAAGAGCGGGCAAACGGCGACCGACCGAAGCGGGCTTCGCCAATCTCGATTTCCTCGGCGAACCGGCGAAAGTTCTGACCAATCTCGTCCCGGATAAGGACGGCGTAATCACCATTAAGCGCAAGGACCTCGGTGCGCATCAGCAGGTCCACGTATTGGCTGTCGATCCGGAAAACACTGCCTACCGCGAAATGTCGGTTCCGCAGGTCGAGATGAAATTCAACGATCTCCGCCTGCTGCTGGGGCTGGACCCGGACTCGCACTTTACCGAGCAGAAGAAGATAAGCGTGGTCGAAAAGGGCAAGGACTTCACGCTCGACGACGTAATCAACTCGAAGTTCGAGAGGTACGACAGCCTCGCCAGGGTCTATTCCCTCTACGTTACACTTAGTGGCAACAAGACGCTTGTGGAGTTTGGCTTCCTGCTCCGCTGGGCTAAGATGAAAGACGAAGAGAAGCGCAAACTCTACTCCAAGTACGCCTGCCATGAGTTGAACTTCTTCATCCGTTGCAAGGACCCTGCCTTCTTCGAGAAGGTCGTCTTGCCCTACCTTCGCAACAAGAAGGACAAGACGTTTCTGGACGACTACCTGTGCGGCGAAGATCTGAAGCCGTACCTGAAGCCCTGGGCGCATTCGCAGCTCAACATCGTCGAGCGTATCCTGCTTTCGCGTCTGATAAAGGGCGAGCAGACCCATACGACGCGGCACGTCAAGGACCTGTTCGACCTTATCCCGCCGGACATCGAGCGCTTCAACCAACTGTTCGCTATCGCGCTGAAGGGCAGCGCACTGGAGAC
>JAUVIQ010000199.1 GCA_030592655.1 Planctomycetales bacterium
CTTCGCGCGGGTCGGTTACCAACCTGCGCCCGGTTACCGCGCGGAAGACCGTCGGGACCATCAGCGTACCGTACACGAACAGATTAAACGGTTCGCACGACCCCCGTGAAGCCCGCTCGCTTGATTGCGCCTTTGACATAAACATGATGTTACAATGTCGCGGGGCGTTCCGACAGGGGCTTTCTATTGCATTTTTCCGCAAAATGAGTAACCTGCTCAATCTGTGTGGCCGTTGCGGCCAGGAATAAAATCATGGTGAACATATTATGACCGAATCAATCGACAAGGCATTGAATCGCACGCACAATTGCGGGCAACTGGGCGCTGACGATGTTGGCAGCCCCGTCAGCCTGTGCGGGTGGGTGCGCAGTTACCGCGATCACGGCGGGATCGTCTTCATCGACCTGCGCGACCGCGAAGGAATAACGCAAATCGTCTTCGACCCGTCCGATGACGCCGAACTGCACGATCTTGCCGGACAACTGCGAAACGAATGGGTAATCTCCGTCGCCGGCAAGGTCCGTCCAAGGGGCGAAGACCGCATCAATCCCAAACTCCCCACAGGGCAGATCGAAATCATCGCCAACAAACTTACGGTGCTGAATAAGTCCGAAACCGTCCCGTTTGAGCCGGATTCGACCGAAAAGGTCTCCGAAGATACGCGCCTGAAGTATCGCTACGTCGATCTGCGCCGCGCGGAAATGACGCATAACATCCGCCTTCGCCACAGTATCTGCCGGGCAATGCGATCCGTGCTGGATGAGCGGGATTTCATCGAAATCGAGACGCCCTTTCTGACCAAATCGACACCCGAAGGCGCACGCGACTTCCTCGTACCGTCGAGGCTTCGGCAGGCGTGTTTCTACGCCCTGCCCCAAAGCCCCCAACTGTTCAAGCAGATACTCATGGTCTCAGGCCTGGACAAGTACTACCAGATCGTCCGCTGCTTCCGCGACGAAGACCTCCGCGCCGACCGCCAGCCTGAATTCACGCAACTCGACGTGGAAATGTCGTTCGTTACCGAGCCGGACGTGATGGACGTCGCCAACGAAGTCCTCCGCGAGATTTGCCGGGTCTGCGACAAACCATTCCCTGACGAGCCGATCGTGCTGACCTATGCCGAGGCGATGGATAAGTACGGCTCCGACAGGCCCGACATGCGGTTCGAGTTGTTCCTGCGGGACGCCTCGGAAATCGTCGCAAACTGCTCCTTCAAGGTCTTCGCCGGCTGCCTCGCCGACGGCGGAGCCGTCAGGGGCATCTGCGTTCCCGGCGGGGCGAAGTTCACGCGGAAGGAAATCGACGGCTTCACCGCTTTTGTCGGCGACTACGGCGCTAAGGGGCTGGCGTGGTGCAAAGTCGAAAGCGGCGCGTTCGCCGGCGGAGTCGCCAAGATCCTCGAAGAACCCGTCCAGTCGGCATTGCGGGAGGCGTTCGGCGCGAATGACGGCGACATACTGTTCTTCGTAGCCGATACGCCCGCAACGGTCAACAAGGCCCTTGGGGCTCTGCGATGCAAACTCGGCGAGGAGTTGGGGCTTTTCGGCCCGGACGACTTCGCATGGTGCTGGGTAACCCACTTCCCGCTGGTCGAATGGAGCGAAGACCAGCATCGATGGACCAGCCTGCACCACCCGTTCACCTCGCCCCGTCCCGACCAGATCGACATGCTGGAATCGGAGCCTGCGAAGGTCAGTAGCAGGGCGTATGATATTGTCCTGAACGGTGTAGAACTTGGCGGCGGGAGCATCCGTATCCACTCGACCGATCTCCAGGGTCGCATCTTCAGCCTGTTGGGAATTTCGCCCGAAGAGGCCAAGTCGAGGTTCGGCTTCCTCCTGGAGGCATTGCGTTTCGGCGCTCCTCCGCATGGCGGGATCGCGCTGGGTCTGGACCGCGTCGTTATGATGATGGTCGGGGCGACGTCGCTGCGGGACGTAATCGCATTCCCGAAGACCCAGCGGGGATTCTGTCCGCTGACCGGCGCGCCGGCTGAAGTCGAAGATAAACAATTGGCCGAACTTGACCTGAAGATCATCGCGCCGCCACAGAAGTAGCCACCCATGAGAATCAGGACACTGAAAACGCGGCTGCTGTTCATTTCCGTCCTGACCTTTCTGTCGGTGTCGCTGACGGGTTGCCCGATCTGGCATTCGACGGACACGCCGGTCGATGAATTCGCGCTTACCGAACCGGCTACTAAATCAAAGTTTTACCTGTACGTACCGAGCGATTACGAACCGACCCGGAAATGGCCCCTGGTTGTAACGCTCCACGGCACACCGGGATACGACAACGCAAGCCGACAGGCGAAGGAATGGAAAATCTTTGCTGAAGAGCATGGATTTATCGTCCTTGCACCCAAACTGACCAGCGCTCAGGGAGTCCTTCCCGTGTCCCATTCGTCCCGGATGAAGCAACTCGCCACCGACGAGAAGCGGGTTCTTTCGGCTATGGCCGAGACGAAGAAGCGATACTCGATCGACGAACGGAACGTGATGATTAGTGGATATTCCGCCGGTGGTTTTTCGATGTATTACATCGCGATGCGGAACCCGAACAAGTTTAGCACGATGGTCGCCCGGCTGTGCAACTGTAATATGAAGGTTCTCAAGGCCCTTCCCGTCAGCAGCGCGTCGCGGAAGATACACATGCTGATATTTTTTTCCAAGACCGGGATCAACCCGATTTACAGCAAGCATAACCCTATCGGCTGGCAGTCGTGGGCAGCCTTCGAGTACCTTCGACGCCAGGACCATCGCAGCATCGAGATTGACGCCGTCGAGGGCGGTCATCATCGCCATCCCGAAGTAGCCTATGCCTTCTGGCGAAAGTACTGGCCTAAGCAGCAGTAGCCGTTACAGGTGCAGGGCGAAGTCGAGCACTTTCGCCTCGGCCAGGGCGGCGTAGTCGTCGTATGTTACCTGAACAGCCTGACGGTGCGTACCGGCGACGAAGGTGATTTTCCGGCATTGGCTCAGGCGTGTATCGACGAGAGTCTCCACGCCGTAGGGTTTCCCGAACGGCGGTTCCGCCCCGATCTCCACGTCCGGGAACAACTTGCCGAGTTCCGCTTCCTCGGCCAGGCGGCATTTCTTGACCTTCAGGGCATCGGACAATTTGCCCAGGTCGATCTTGCAACTTGCCGGAAGGACGCACAGCGCCGGCTTGTCGCCCGCGTGGACCAGAACCGACTTGGCGACCATGTCTCCGCTGACATGTTCTTCAGCGGCCACCTCCTGAGCGGTGTAGGCCTCGGGATGTTTCAGCAACGTGTACTTCACGCCCGCTTCGGTAAGATATTTCTCTATGTCCATTTTTCAAGCCCCTTTCAAAAGTGCCAACTTCATTCTACACCGCCCGGCGCCAAATCTCCAACCCAAAGCCGACGCTCCCAGGGAGCGTCGGCTTTGATTCACTGACGCGGGGGAACCTTTCTGCCCGCAGGACCGAAGTTGCACAAAACGGAACGAAACGGGCCGATTCGGGCCAATTGGGAACCATTGGGAACGAATGGGAACCATTGGGGCCAATTGGGGCCAATTCGGGCCAATAGCAAAATACGTAACTCTTTACAAAGCAATTGGTTACGGTTTTTGGGGTCATTTTTTCGCCCATTTCAAAAAATACGCCATTGCCTATCTTGCCTAAACGGCCCAAATTACCGTTGACCGGTTGATTAGTTGATTGGTTCATCTGTTCTTCTTTTCCAAGTCCCTAAACCCAAGTCCCAAGTCCCTATCTGTTCTCTATATTAACTTTTGCGTTCGCGTTTGCGCGCGGGGCTGTTGCTCAAAGGGATTCAGCGGCAGCAAAAACATCTCGCCCGTGCGGGAAAATGTCTGATTCCTAAAAAACAAGACAGTTCGCGGCACGACCAGTGAAAAATCGTACAAAAACGGACGCCAAGACTACGAATCGAAGATAAAACACCCACAGTCCGGCTGACAGCCGGCCGTGGCCAACGCCCATAGCGCAGCAACTTGCCAATGTTCTGAACCATTGCCACCAGGTAACACTGAATCTGAACTCGCCAACGACGCCGCCAACGGCAACGCTTGTGGCTATATCTGACGTGTGCCTCGGCAAAACGCCCCTCGGCTGTGTGCAACCGCCTTCGCATCAACCTCACAGCCACCGACGGATCGCACTCGGCAGGCATGGCTTCCAACCAATTCTTCACTCCCTTACGGCCCGGCCTCCGCTTCAGATATGGTCTAATCCCCTTCGAACGCAGCATCGCAATATTCTTGTTCGTTCCATAAGCACTGTCGCCAACAACCCGCTCAGGCTTACTGCCGATATACTCATCCTGCTTGTCCAGCAAAGTCGAAAGCATCGCACCATCGTCATAATCCGCAGCCGTCGCCACCGTTGCTAATACCACTCCGTGTCTGCCGTCCACCAGAGAATGATCTCTGTAACCCAGTGTCACTGCCTGGCCTCTGCGGCGAACGGTGGCTGAATCCGGATCGGTCCTGCTGACCGTATGTGTATTAAACTTGCCCTGCGGCGGCGGCGGAAGGTCATCGGCCTGCGTGTCTTCAGGCGGTGGAGGTGTGCGATGCGATAATTCGTTTTCCTGCTGATCTCTATCAGCGGAAGATTCATCCAGGCCCTTTTCCAACTGCTCCCACAATTGACGCGGAATGCGGGAGTCTGTCGAAGCATTTGCCTTCAGCACCGTAGAGTCGGCATAGACCGTCCTGGAGTCCACCAGGCCCGCTTCGGCGCACAGAGACAATACTTCGGAAAAGACCTCCTCGAAGACCTCCACGCCCCAACGACGACGGGCCTTGCTCAAAACAGAGTGATCAGGGATCGGATCATCCAGGTCCAGGTCGCAGAACCACAGCCAGTCCATTCGATAGCGAAGATTCTTCATCAAGTCACGTTCGCTGCGGACGTCCTCGTAGAAAAACAGGAACAACAGTTTCAGAACCAACGCCGGGTCCAGCGACTCATGACCGTTATAGCCGTAGCGGTCCGCTACGCGACTACGGATGACTTCAAAGGGGATCATCTGCTTGATGCGTCGAAGTGGATGGTCAGCGGGGATTCGGTCAGCCAGATTCACGCCCGCATAAAATAACTTCGGTTCCAGCCGTTTCGGTTTACCCATCATGGTTCGGCCTCCCTGCCTACAATGCTATTATAATTAAACAGACATCGAGGCCAAAAAGCGCGCTTTTTATGCTCTCGTTTGGAATTTTTTATATTTGGGCAACAGCCCCGCGCGCAAACGCGAACGCAAAAAGTTTTGTGGCGACGTAAGTGCTTGGTGGCCATAGGAAACGTTTTGTTTGCTTTTTTC
>JAUVIQ010000090.1 GCA_030592655.1 Planctomycetales bacterium
GAATCTCACGCACCTCGTCTTCGGTAATCGGATTGGTGAACTGGAGGTTTATGGCCTCGCTGTGGGCGCGCATTACCGGAACGCGGACGCAGGTGGCTGTGATGAGAATTTCCGGCGCGTGGAAAATTTTCTGCGTCTCGCGGACCATTTTGGTCTCTTCGAGGTTGTACCCGTCCGGGCCGACGTCGCTGTTGTGGCTGAAGACGTTGAACGCGGCTGGGTGCGGCAGGACCGTAGGCTGAAAATCCTTACCATCCAGAAACGCCCTCGCGCCTTCGGCAAGTTCGTCCATCGCAGCCGCTCCGGCCCCGCTGGCGGCCTGGTACGTGCTGACGACGATCCGCCGAATTGGGTTGGCCTTGTGCAGAGGCCAGACCGGAACGTTCATGATAATCGTCGAGCAGTTCGGGTTGGCGATGATGCCCTTGTGGGCCTTGATGTCATCGGGGTTGACTTCCGGTACGACCAGCGGCACGTCGGGGTCCATGCGATAGGCGGAGGTGTTATCGACGACCACGCAGCCGGCTTCGACGGCTATCGGGGCGAATTTTTTAGAAATCGACCCGCCCGCCGAAGAAAGTACCAGTTCCACGTCGTCGAAACTTTTTTCCGTAACCTCTTCGACGGTCAGTTCTTCGCCGGCGAAGGCGATTTTCTTGCCTTCTGACCGGCTTGATGCCAGTAGTTTCAGACTGGTCAGTGGAAAATTCCGCTGCTGGAGAATTTTCAGAAACTCCGCGCCCACCGCTCCGGTAGCGCCCAGTATTGCCGTGCGATAATTCATCTTCATGCGGTTATTATAGCGGTTTTGGGAAATATTGCGATAACCAGTTGCGGTAATGTGAGGCGGCCTTCGCTACAGCAGATCGTTAACTGTTCTGGTGTTCCTGCTTCACCAGATCGAAGTCGATGCTGTAGGCCTCGCCGTCGAATTCGGTATTCACCTTGAAGCCGGAGTTGTGGAAGATGGCGAGCATGGGCTTGTTGACAGGCAGGACCTTGGCGTAGAAGCGGCGGACGCCACGCTGACGAGCAATCTGGGCTATATAGTCCATCAGGAACGTGCCCATCCCCTTTTGCTGCCATTCGTCCTGAACGATGAAGGCAACCTCGGCGGCCTGGGTCTTGGGATCGAGAAAATACTGCGCGATGGCGACGATGTCCTCCCCGGCTGGGCTCGGCACGACGCCGACGATGGCGATGTCGTTGCGGTAGTCGATGTTGGTGAGTTTCTGCACGTCCTTGTGTGGAAAAGTCATCGTAGAAGCGAAATACCGCGTATGGACGGACTGGTTGCTCAGTGAATAAAGCATTTCGCTCAATGCCGGTTCGTCGGTCGGCTTGACGGGACGGAAGAAAATCTGTGTGCCGTCTTTCAACGTCTCGTAATGTTCGAGTTCTTCGGGGTAGGCGACCTTGTCCCAGGCCAGTTCAATCTGGTCCTGCGGGAGATAATTTTGCGATTTAGCAGCCTCGATAAGTTCGTTCCTGAACTTTGGGTGTGCGATATTGACCAGCGCCAGAACCCGCTCGCGAATGCTCCTGCCGTGCAGATAGGCGATACCGTACTCGGTAACGACGTAATGCACGTCGCCTCGCGTGGTAACGACGCCGGCGCCTTCGGTCAGATGCGGGACAATGCGGGAGACGGATTCGTCTTTGGCGGTGGAGGGCATGGCGATAATGGGCTTTCCGCCCCGGCTTCGGGCAGAACCGCGAATGAAGTCCACCTGTCCGCCGATACCGCTGTAGAACTTATAGCCCAGTGAGTCGGCGCAGACCTGACCGGTAAGGTCAATCTCCAGAGCGACATTAATGCCGACCATTTTATCGTGCTGACTGATGACGAACGGATCGTTGACATACTCGGTTGGTCTGAAGTTGAAAAATGGGTTTCCGTCAATGTAATCGTAGAGTTTCTGCGAACCCATGCAGAAACTGGCGACGATTTTCCCACGATTAATCGTTTTTTTAGAGCAGGTTATCGCGCCGCACTCGATAAGGTCGATAATCCAGTCGCCGAACATTTCGGTATGTATTCCGAGTTCTTTCTTGTCCTTGAGGTATTCTGCCAGCGCCTGTGGTATGCGTCCGATGCCGCATTCGATTGTGCTTCCGTCTTCGACCAGGCGGGCGATATTCTGTCCGATACGCCGGAGCGTCTCGCTCGGTTTGGGAACCGGAACGGTTATGACAGGTTCGTCGCAGGGTACGAGCATGTCGATGAAGTTGGCGTGGATAAAACTGTCGCCCATCGTTCGCGGCATTTTGGAGTTGACCTGGGCGATGATGTACTTGGCGTTGGAAGTGGCGGATTTGACGATATCGACCGATACGCCGAAACTGCACAGGCCGCTCGCATCGGGCGGTGAGACCGAAATCAACGCCACGTCGATGGGAATTCTGCCTGTCTCGAACTCTCGCGGGATCGCCGACAGGAAAATCGGCGTGTAATCGCCGATACCGGCATCCAGGGCGTGCCGGACGTTATCGGCGACGAAAAAACTGTTCATCTTGAATTTGTCGCGGAATTTCTCGTTGGCATAAGGCGCAGAACCCATCGTCAGCAGGTGGATGATACGGGCGTCGTAAATATCCCGGGAATGCTCCACAAGAGCGTTGACAAGATGCTGAGGCTGGGCGCATCCGGTTCCTATGAAAATGCTGTTTCCCGGCTTGATGAGTTTCAATGCCTCAACGGCGGTTCCGACCCGGTCGGCATATTTTTTCTTCCAGTCAAATTCCTGCATGTCTTCTTCTCGGTCAGATTTTTTCAACGCTCATTCGAGCGTCAACGGCGATCGGCGTTGTGCCCTCGATGCCGACGATAAAAGGGTTGATGTCCATTTCCTGAATCTGTGGGAACGCTGTTACCAGTTGGCTGAGCCTCTGAAGGCCCTCGGCGATAGCGTCAAGATCGACGCCTTCTTTACCTCGGAACCCTTTGAGTATCTGATACGTCTTCGTACGGACGAGCATTTCCTTGGCTTCGGAGGCCGTTATCGGCGCAAGATAGAACGCAACGTCCTTGAGCACCTCGACCATAATACCGCCCATACCGAACATCAGCATCGGCCCGAAATGCGGATCACGATTCATTCCGAGTATTACCTCTTTGCCGCTGCTGCACATCTCCTGAACCAGCACGCCGAGAATGTCGGCGTCGGGCGCTTTCTTCGGGATGCGGTACATCATCAGGTCGAAGGCGTCCCTGACCTGCTGAGGACCATTCAGGCCTATCCTGACGCCGCCGACGTCCGACTTGTGGAGAATGTCCGGCGACCATATCTTCATCACGACCGGATAGCCAAGTTGATCGGCAATGTCCGCCGCCTGCTCGGCGGTCATGGCGACCGTCCCCTTGGGAGTTACAAATCCGTATGCCTCAAGAATCTCCTTGGATTCCATTTCCGGTATTTCACGAACGCCCTGCCGCAGGTGCCTGTCGATGATATGCTCCACTTTACGGCGATTGACAGGGAAGAGTTTTATGACTCGCTTAGGCCTGGATCGCCAACAGGCATATTTGTTCATTACTTCAATGGTTGTTACGGCGCTTTCGGGGGAATCGTATTGAGGAATTTTACCTCTGCGCAGGATACGAATCGCTTCGGCGACCTTCTGCCCGCCGAGGAAGCAGGCAAGTATGGGCTTTGAGGACTTTTCGGCGGCGATTTCGACAACTGCCTCGGCGACACCGGCACAATCAGTCATTGCCTGCGGCGTCAGCAGCACCATGACAGCATTCACGCCGGGATCGTCGAGAATGACGTCAAGTGCAAACTCGTACCGGTCGGGCATAGCGTCGCCCAGAACGTCAATCGGGTTGTTGACGTTGGCGGCGGGCGGGAGATTATCAGCCAAACGGCTAATCGTTTCGTCGGTCAATTTGGCAAACGTCAGTCCCCTTCGTTCGATTGCGTCGGCTGCCATAATTCCAGGACCGCCGGCATTTGTGATAACCGCGATACTCGGCCCGGCCGGTAAAGGCTGATTGACAAAGGCCTGGGCGTAATCGAACTGCGTCTTTATGGAGTCGCAGCGGATAATACCGGACCGGTCGAACCCGACGTCGTAGGCCGTTTCGCTACCGGCGAGAGATCCGGTGTGAGAAGACGCAGCCTTGGCGCCTGCGCCTGTACCGCCCGATTTGATCAGCAATATCGGCTTGTTCTGCGAGATTCGCTCCACATGATGCACGAATTCGTCGCCGCTGGTGATGCTTTCCAGGTAGCCGGCGATAACCTTTGTGTTCTTGTCCTGCCCGAGCGCCTTGATAATATCGAGTTCGTCCACATCGACCTTGTTCCCAATGCTGATAAGAGCGCTGAAACCGATGTCGTTCGTCCTGGACATATCGAGAATCGCCGTAACCAGAGCGCCCGACTGCGAAAGGTACCGGATGTGTCCGATCCTCGGCAGGTCCCCGCCGAAACTCGCATTGAGGCAACTGCCCGGAACCATAATGCCCAGACAGTTAGGCCCGATAATTCGAATCTTCGCGCTTTTCGCTATCTTGAGGACCGACTGTTCGAGTTCCATGCCTTCTGCGCCGACCTCCTTGAAACCGGCGGTGATGATTATCACCGATTTGACGCCTGCTCCTGCACATTCGGTCATAACCGCCGGAACAGCCTTGGCCGGTACGACGATGACTACAAGGTCCGGCGTCCGCCCGATTGACTTCAGGTCCGGATAGCAGCGAAGCGATTCCACCTCGTCGGCCTTGGGGTTGACCGGATAGATGTCGCCTTTAAACCCGCCTGCAATCAGGCCCGCTACGATCTCGTGGCCGACCTTGCCCTTCTGACGGGATGCGCCGACGACCGCAACGGACTGTGGCTCAAAGAATGACGTAAGGCTCATTTCGACTGATTGTCCTTTCCATCTCCAGAAGGTTATAAGAAAAAGGTTTCTGCCACAGAAAATCGGGAAGGTTCTGAAACAATCTCTATTATGATTTTTCCCGGGCCTTCCTTAAGCATATCAGAAACGCCCGCTGACGCCAAGACTTTACACAGTGCGGTGTTGAAAATGCCTGAGAGGTGTAATATCCTCCTCGACGAAAGTGAAGGAGATACCCTATGGCTGTAAGCAGGAAAGTGCGTCTTTCGTCGCGTCGGTCTGCGGAAGTTGTGCGGCGGATGCTGAGGTTCAAGGTGGAAACGCCCAGTTGGGGTTTTTCCGACACGGGCACGCGGTTCGGGAAGTTCTACCAGGACGCAGCCGCCATTGACCTGTCCGATAAGTTGGCCGACGCGGGGGTCGTCCACAAGTTCACGGGCATGACCCCGTCGGTGGCGGTGCACGTGTTGTGGGATTTTCCCAACGGCTTCGACGCCGGCGTGGTCAAACTGGCGCGAAAGCACGGCGTGCGAATCGGCGCTGTCAACCCCAACGTCTTCCAGGACCAGTGCTATAAGTTCGGCTCGATCTGCAATCGCGACCCTGCCATTCGACGTCGGGCAACTCGCCACATGCTCGATTCGGTGGCTGTCGCAAAGGACGCGGGCAGCAAATACCTGTCGCTGTGGTTCGGCGACGGGGCCAACTATCCGGGCCAGGCCGACATCCGACAGAGAAAGCGATGGGCCGCCGCCGCGTTGCGAAAAGTCCACGCTGCCATGCCCGCTTCGATGACCATGCTGATCGAGTACAAACCCTTCGAGCCGGCGGCGTACTTCAGCGACTTCTTCGACTGGGGAAGTTCTTACATCTTCGCCAAGGCCGCCGGACCGAGAGCGAAGGTCCTGGTCGATACCGGGCATCACCTCCCCGGCTGCAACATCGAACAGATTGTCGCCTGGCTGATCGACGAGCGAATGCTGGGGGGCTTTCATTTCAACGACCGCAAGTACGCCGACGACGATCTGACTCTCGGCAGCATCGACCCGTACCAGATATTCCGCATCTTCAACGAGATAGTCGCCTGGGAGCACGAGACCGGAAAAGACCTGGACATCGCCTACATGATCGACCAGTCCCACAACATCAAGCCGAAGGTCCAGGCGATGATCCAGACCGTCTGCCGGGTGCAGGAGATTTTCTGCAAGACCCTGTGCGTGGACCGCGCCGCCCTGGCAGCGGCGCAGAAAAAAGAAGACACCGTCGCCGCCGAGGAGGTCCTTCAGTCGGCCTTTGCCTCCGACGTTACCGAAATCCTCCGTCAGGTCCGCAGGAAATTGTCCGTTCCAGCCGATCCGCTGTCGGCCTTCCGTAAGAGCGGCTACGAAGCCGCCGCCGCAAAGGACCGCAGGAAACGCCGGAAAGAAATGGGACTCGTCTCCGACAGCGGCGGGTTCACGTGAAAATAGGGACGCTAACCTATTTTCTTGGCCATTCGCGGCATAAGTAACCAATATCAAACATCAATACCAACTGTCGGCGAATACCATGTCAAACAGAAAATAGGTTAGCGTCCCTATTTTCACGCTTGCATTTGCACGGCGACGTTTCCGGTCGCCGTCGCCTCGGCTGGTCCGACGATCACGTTCACGCCGGCCCGCCGGGCAGTCAGTTCGTTGAGATACTTATTCCGCGACATCCCGCCGATCATATAAAGGTTCCGCAGCGGCCTGCCGGTCTTTTCTCGCAATTCGGCAATGGCTTCGGCGTAACTTTCAGCCAGCGAAGCAAAAATGACTTGGGCGAACTGCCCCGGCCTCTGCGGAATCGGCTGACCCGTGTCGCGGCAATAATCAGCGATGGCGGCGGGCATCTCCGGCGGATGCGTGAAACCTTCCCATTGCGGATCAATGACAGCCGAGGCGTTATCCTCGCCTCCGGCGGCGCGGGCAGCGGCGACCAACGACTCATACGAACAGTCCACGCCCATAACCGACCAGACCTTCCGACACTGCTCAATCAGCCAGGCACCCGTGAGGTTGCGTATGATTCGCAGCGACCCGTCGGGGTTGGCCTCGTATCCGAAGCGCGTCGGCTCCAGCACACCCGCCGGCAGATGCCCATCCACGAATATACCGAGAATCGACCATGTGCCGGACGAGATAACCACAAGGTCTTCGGGCGGAGGGAGGTCTTCACCGAGGCAGAGTCCGAAGGCAGCGCCCGTATCGTGGCCCGCTCCGACCACAACGGGAACCGCTCCCAGATGGGTCTTTTCCTGAATGGCCCGGCTGAGCGTGCCGGCGATTGCAGGGCCGGCAGTTATCGTCGGGAGGATTTCGGCGGGCAGGTCCAGTTCGGCGAGGATATCGACTGCCCATTCCCGCCGCACCGCGTCGTACATCTGGGAGGTCGATGCGACGGTGCAATCGCTGACGCGCGAGCCGCACAGCCAATACCGCAGCAGGTCGGGAATGAACAGCAGCGTCCTGGCGCGGGCCGGCAGGTCGGGTGTATCCTCGGCCGCAGCGGCCAACTGGCAGAGGCTGGTGTGGTCCTGAAACATCGAGCCGGTCCGCTCGGCCAGGCGATCCGCGCCGATCCGCTCGACGATCCGTCGGCTCATTCCGATGTTGCGTCCGTCGCGGTAGCACCTTGGCCGCTCGAGCAGTTCGCCGTTCTCATCCAGCAGGGCAAAATCAACGCCCCACGTGTCCACGCCGATAGCCCGCAGCCGGATGCCGCGTTCAGCCACAAGCCGCATCGCACGGAGCATCTGCTCAAACAGCGCCTCGATGTCCCAGAACAGTCCTTTGTCGGTTTTCACCGGCGCGTTGGCGAAGCGGTGGATTTCCTCCAGGCTGATCCGCCCCGCCCGGCCTGCCCGACCCAGAATCGCCCTCCCGCTGGAAGCGCCCAAATCAAACGCCAGATAAACCTGTTCATCCTGATTATCCATTACTGCTCCAATAACCCATCGGCAACATAGCAAAAACCCCGCTGAACGCCAAGCCCCTTCGCCCAAAGCCGGCAGATGAGCGCAGCGAATCTGCCGGAATCGAAGCGTGCCGAAGCGCAGCGAATCTGCCGGAATCGGAGCGGAACCAAACGGGCCGAAACGGGCCAATTCGGGCCAATTCGGGCCAATTGGGAACGAATGGGAACCATTGGGGCCAATTGGGGCCAATACGGGCCAATTCGGGCCAAAGGCAAAATGCGTAACTCTTTGATGTATAAGCACTTGCGATTTTCAAGCCGCGAATAACGCGAATTTTCAATAAATCGCCATTGCCTATATTGCCTAAACGGCCCAAGTTGTTCCACGAATTACACGAATAAAGACGAATTTCACGAATTACGGATTCCATTTTTCTGTTTTTCCCTGGTCCCAAATCCCAAAACCCGGGTCCCTATCTGTTCTCTATATTAACTTTTGCGTTCGCGTTTGCGCGCGCAAACGCGAACGCAAAACGGATTGCGACGTCGTAAGTCCTTGGTGGCCTTAGGAAAAGTTTTTTTGGTTTTTTTATTTCCCCCGATTTTTACGTTCACGTTTGCGCGCGCGAACGTCGACACAGCGCGGTCAAAATGGTCTCCCCCAAAAAAAAACTGTACCACTCAAAATGATAAATTTTACTAATCCATCTGCAATGGTAAGATGCTCGTGTTCGAGTTGATGAGGCTGACGATGAAAATTCGGAAAAGACGGGTCATTTTGGGTGTGGTCGTCCTGGCCGTCCTGTCGGCGGGCGGCTGGTATTGGTACCACACCAGCACGGACGAATACAAAGCCCGGAAACTCGTTAAAGAGTTACGCGAATGCTACGTCATCGAAGATTCCGGCTCGATGAAGGAATGGCTGATTGATCTGGGATTAATTACCGAAAAGGAACTCCGGGATTCCGACGAAATAGAAGAAGACATTATCTCACTTGGTAAAGAGGCCGTACCCGCACTAATCGAGGCTCTCAAAGACAAAGTCGGCGAGATGCGGTGTGAGGCCATCGAACTTTTGAGGAAAATCGGCCCCGACGCAAGGGATGCGATTCCCGCACTCATCCGCACTTTAGAAGACCAGGGCGAAGACGGAAACGTGCGGTGTTCCGCCGCCGAGGCGTTGGGGTCAATTGGCCCCAAATCCGGAGAAGTGATCTCCGCACTCATCAAAATTCTGGCGGATCAGGACGAGGCTGTGCGGTCTTCGGCTCGCTACGCCTTGCGTAATATCGGTCAGCCAGCCGTTCCTGACCTTCTCGATGCGTTGAAAGACAAGGACGTCTATCTGCGCATTCGTGCCGTCGGAGCATTACATGGCATCGCACCGGCGATTGCGGCGGAGAAGGGTCTTCCAGTTCTCGTCCTGGAATTGACTAATCAGGATAGTAGTGTTCGGAGGGAGGCTGTCGATACGTTGAGCATATGCGGCAAGGATGCTGTCCCGCACGTCATCGGCGTTTTGAAAGATGAGGACAGCGCCGTGCGTGCCGGCGCAGCCGTGGCATTGGCGCGTATCGACCCCAAGGTTGCGGCCAGGGAGGCGATTCCCAACCTTATCGAAGCCCTTGAACACGAGGACAGTAAAATCCGGCGCAACGCCGCCTTCGCCCTGGGGCATCTTGGTTCGTCGGCAAAAGAGGCTGTGCCTGCTTTGATTAAAGTCATGGAAGACGAAGACGAAGACGTGCGAACTTCTGCCATACATGCATTAACATCAATAGATCCGGCTGCAAAAGAAACCATTCCCACCTTTATCCGCGCCTTGAAAGACAGCGACCCCATGGTGCGGATCTTGGCCGTTAGGGCTTTAGGGAGGGCTGGGAAGAGTTCCGGGCAGGCCGTTGATGCCTTGATTGCGACACTGGAAGACATAGACTTGCAATCCGATGCAGCAAAGGCGCTGAGGAACATAGGCCCAGAGGCAAAAAAGGCTATTCCCGCACTAATCGAGGCTTTGGAAGATAAAGATGGATTTGAAGATGAAGATAGTGATTTTCGGCACTTGGTTGCGGTGGCCCTGGGGGAAATCGCGCCCTCCGTTGCGATTAAAAAGGCCGTACCAGTACTCATCAAGGACTTGAAGGATGAAGATGTTTGTGTGCGTCTTGGGGCCGCCGAGGCGTTGGCGGAAATTGCTCCCGTTACTACGGCCGAAAAGACCGTTCCCATACTCATACAGGGCTTGAAAGAAGAAGATTCGTGGGTGAGGAGCGGGGTCGTCTATGCCTTGGGCAAGATAGGCCCGGCGGCGAAAGATGCTGTGCCGGCGCTTACTGAAGCGCTTAAGGACAAAAACGAAGACGAAGGCATGCCTCAAGCTGCTGCCGAGGCGCTGGGGAACATAGGTCCAGCGGCGAAGGAGGCTGTGCCTGCACTCATCCGGGCCTTAAAAGATGAAGACTTGCGATTCAATGCCGTCGAGGCGCTGGGGAAAATAGGCCCAGAGGCGAAAGAGGCAATTCCCGCACTAATCAAAGTTTTGGAAGATGAAAATAGTTATGTTCGGCACACGGCTGCGGTGGCCCTGGGGCAAATCGCACACTCCGTTGCGATTGAAAAGGCCTTACCAGTACTCATCAAGGACTTGAGGGACGAAGATGCCTATGTGCGTCTTGGGGCCGCCGAGGCGTTGGTGGAAATTGCTCCCTCCACTGCGGTCGAAAAAACTGTTCCCATACTCATAAGGGGCTTGAAAGAAGAATATTTTGGAGATCGGCTTGATGCCGTCAAGGCTCTTGGCAAGATAGGCCCGGCGGCGAAGGATGCGATTCCCGCGCTCCGCAAAGCGCTGAAGGACAAAGACGAAGATGTTCGCAAAGCCGCCGCCGAGGCGCTGAAGAAAATCGAAGCGGAGTAAAGAGCCGGCGGGTACCGTGGTCGCGGTGTTTGCCTGTCCCCTGGGGAAGAGCATGTCGCCCGACCGGAATCCGAACAGGAAACCGGGGGGCTAGTTTCTATCTTTCATCTGTTCCCTAATCCCAAGTCCCTGGTCCCAAGTCCCTGACTTATCGTTTTCTACCGCATTCCAGCGGCTTAAACGATTACTGATTTCGTTGACGCGTTGGATTGTCATTATTGCTCCCCTTCCAGGCGTTTAACTTCACGGTCGAAATCAGAAATATACTCTCTATCCTGCCGCTTGCGAAACACCTCATACTCACCTTCAGCTTTGAGCCTGGCCTCCAAAGCACTCACCCTGCCTGCATCTTCCAGGATCGGATAGTTCGCCAACTCCAGAAAACTGTTCAGGAAACTAACCCAATCCGGCATTTTCATCACTTGCTCCCGTTGGGCACGGTTTTCCGCCAAGTCAAGGTAGGCCGAGACGATACGGTTAAGCTCCTTAACATGGGCCTCGTTGAGATAGTTCTTTGCGACCGACACATCGGATTTGAGGA
>JAUVIQ010000205.1 GCA_030592655.1 Planctomycetales bacterium
ACTGCCGAAAACCAGCGGTCCCTGCTTGACCTGCTGGGTCAGTTGAGAGAGTCAAGGGCGCTGCAGATTAACGTCGAAGCCCGCTTTATAACCGTCAACTCCGGCTTCCTGAGCCACGTCGGTATCGACCTGGATTTTTACTTCAACATCGGAAGCAGTATAGCTCGTCAGCCCGGTGCAGGGGGTGGATGGGCCGTTGACCCGCTTACCGGCGCGAGGCTTACGCAGGCAGGCCCCCGTCTGCCGCAGTGGGGCAGCGGCGGCGTCTGGACCGACAAGATGACGCCTATAACGACGGGGCTGGGAAGTTACGGATTCACCCAGGGGCTGCAATCCGGCGTAAATCCGAACATCGGCGCAATTGCTGCCGGGATGTCGGGGTTGCAGATAGTCGGGTCGTTCCTGGACGATATTCAGGTCGATTTTCTCATATCCGCCACCCAGGCGCATTCGGCTACGCGGACGCTTACAGCGCCGAGGATTACGCTTTACAACGGACAGCGGGCGTATGTCGTCGTCGGTCAGCAGGTAGCGTATGTAGCCTCGCTCGAACCGGTAATCGGCGAAAACGTATCGGCGATCAGGCCTGATGTCCAGACGATCGGAACAGGTACGGTCCTCGACGTTGAGGGGACAATATCAGCCGACCGGCGATATGTAACCATGACGGTCAGACCGGCAGTAACCGTTCTCAACTCGATTGACATGTTCCCGTGGGGCGGTACCGGATTCATCCAGTTGCCGAATATCAGCACGCAGATGCTGGAATGCACCGTATCCGTACCGGACGGTGGGACGCTGTTACTGGGCGGGCAGAAAACCGCCGGAGAAGTCGAGCGTGAAATGGGCGTGCCCATCCTTTCAAAAATACCGGTGCTCAATCGCATAACCACAAACCGAGCAAAGGTCCGCGATGAGCAAACGCTGCTGATCCTGGTCAAACCAATGATAATAATTCAGCGTGAGTACGAAGAAGCGGCGTTCCCACAGTAGGACCGAATTAGACATAAGTGAGATTTTTCTACGCCCCGTCCCCAAGGGATGGGGCGTTTTTTATCCTTCTTTGTCCGGGTAGTTTTGATACGGACACCGGAATCGGTTTGTGTTACCATTAAACGAAGACCGAACCGTGGAGAAAAATATGACGGTATCAAAAAATATCGGCGTTTCTTTTGTATTGGTTGCCGCAGTTTCGATTATTCTGTCGGCTGGGCCTGCCGGTCAGCCTGCCACCCGCCCTGCCACCCGTCCGGCGGGGGCTTTATTAAAGCACTTGAAAATCGACCGTCCCGGCAGGAGGGTTATCGTGGATGCGACCGTTATGCTGCGAAAGGGGATGCTTGAGTTTCTCATGTGCGCCAAAGGGGCAAAGGACCACGAGACGCTTTTTGTAACCGATGTCAAGCCATCGTCGCTGCACGCAGCCCTTCTGGCGCTGGGACTTGCACCGGGGAGAGCGGCACAGTGGGTTACTCCGGCGGGGAAAAAGCCCGTATTTATATCGCCGGCCGGCGCTGCGCTGATTATCACTGTCCGATGGACTGATAAAAAAGGCGCCGCGCACGAAGTCCCCGTTACCGACTGGATGATGGAAGTGGCGACGAAGAAAAAAATGCACAAGACACGATGGGTCTTTGTGGGTTCGGACTTCCTCGATAACGGGCGATACTGGGCCGACGTGGAGGGGTTGCACATCTCCGTAACCAATTTCGCTTCGGCTGTGATTGACGTACCGTTCGAGAGCACCTCGGCCAACGCCCCGACCAACGACCTGCGGGAATTCGGCGTCAATACCGCCTCCGTACCGCCGAAGGGTACGCCGGTGAAGTTGATACTCCAGGCCGCCAAGGGCGCTGAGACCGCTCCGGCGGCGAGGATGACATTCGACATCGACGCAGCCGGCAGGATCAAACTGGACGGCGGGGTCGTCGCGCCGGAGAATATCTCCAAGGCTGTCAGGGGATTCCTTTCGCGTCACGCCGACGCTTCGGCGTCCGTTCGCATTGACGCCCGGGCGCTTGTCTTTGATCGTGAACGGCTTCGGGAAATTCTCGAACAGGCGGGATTGACCAGGATAACTTTCACTACCCGCGCCCTGCGGGCGGAAATCCTTCCGAGAACGCCGGCAGAGGCGAAAAAGGCAATTAAGTGGTGGAAGGGGCAGTTCGCCGACGAGGATGAGTATCCCGCTGAGGACGCCGCTGCAACGCTCAAGCACATCAAGCGGCGTATCAAACAGTCCGAGGCGCTTTGTGAACTCTGGGGCGACTACGCCGCCGGACTGAAAAAAGCCCTGAACGAATACAACGCACAACAGAAAAAGAAAAAAGAGTCAGGCAAGTAGTACTTCTGTCCGAGCAATAAAGTTGGGTGGCACCTTCAAGCGTAGCGGAACGAAGTGAAGCGGAGCTTGTGGGTGCTATACACCTTGTCAGGCCAGCACCCACAACCTCCGCTTCGCTCCGGTTGAAGGTGCCACCCAATCGTTAGATTTGTGGGTTACAGAGTGATACCTTAATGGGTGAATCCAATAGTAATGGTAGCGTCGCAACTGTGCTTCGGCGGAATTGGACGGCTATGCTGATTGCCGCCGGTGCGACCGTGGCTGTGCAGTTGGGGACGTATTTTGTCGCCGACGGCGGAGCCGGAATAACGCTGTTGACGGGACTGCTGTGGATTGTCGTGGCTGCGCCGGTTTTTTCCGCCGGTGGGCGGTCGGTCATAGACGCCTTGCTTCGCGCCGGCGCGGTGATCGATGCGAGTGTGGTGGTGCTGATTGTGCTCGCCGCTTCCGGTGATGCGATCGGACCCGTCGGAGCGATTAAAATATACCTCATCTTCTGCAGCGTGACGCTGGCGGGATGCTCACTGGTGCTGCTGGGACGAAATATCGCAAGCCGCCATGTTCTGGCTGCCGTTGCGGTGTTGCTTATGCTGGTTGTCGCCGCCGGTCCGTTCTGGGCCAATGGGATAATCACCTCGTCGTCCAAACCCCGGCGCGAGCATATCGCATTCGGAATCCGGGCCTGCAATCCCGTCTTTTCCACGATTGAATGTCTCGCTGCCGGAAGCGGATTCATCTGGAACGAAAGACCTGTCCTTTACGAATACACTGTGCTTGGGCGGGACATACCGGCCAGGTCGGTTTCGTGGTATGTTACTGTCGGGATGTACAGTATTTTCGCCCTTACCGTCGGTGCTATTGCCGCTGTTCGTCGTCGAGAAAGGTATCGACCTGGTCGCGAGTAGGCAGGGCGGGAATGGCTCCGGCGCGGGTCGTCGTCAACGCGCCGACGGCGTTGGCTCGGCCAATAATCCACTGGAGTTGCGATTCGTCGAGTTCGCCCGGGCTAACGCCGTCGGCGCGAAATGAAAGTAAATCCACCAGCAGCGATGCGTCGAAGGCGTCTCCCGCCCCGGTGAACTCCACCGAATCGACGTTGACCGCATCGACGTGCCCCGTCGCCGACGCGGTGGCGAAACTCGCCCCGTCGGCCCCTTCGCTCCGAACGACCAGTTCGACGCCGGAATCCAGCAGTTGCCGTGCGCCGCCGGAGAAATCTTCCTCACCGAGTATGCACGACCATTCATCCTGTGAGATTTTCGTTACCGTCGTTCGTTCAAAACCTTCGCGGATGCGGCGGCATGCCTCGTTTTCGTCGCCCCAGAGCCGCCGTCTGTAGTTCGGGTCGTAACTGATGATAAGCCCGCCGGCGGCGGCGATTTGCCTGGCCTTGTCCGTAGCGGCGCGGGCGGCGGGGTCAATTCGGCTGATGGAGCCGAAATGCAGCACCGACGCGCCGGCCAGGTACGTTTCGTCGATGTCATCTGCGGTCAGTCCGACAAGTCCGGCGTCGTGATAGAAGGAAAAATCGCAGGTTCCGTCGGATCGTCCGGCGACGAACGCCAGGGGCGTCCGCATCCCGGATAGCCTGACCAGGCCGGTTGTCTCGACTCCTTCGCCCGCCAGCACGCCGGCGAGGAAATCGCCGAACGGGTCGTCGCCGACGGCTCCGATGAACCCAGCCGATCGCCCCAGACGGCGCACCGCGACGGCGACGTTCGCAGGCGCTCCGCCGGGCGACCTGGTAAAGGCTCGCGCCTCGCCGAGCGATACGTCCGCGTCGCTCGAACAGAAATCAATCAGCAATTCACCAAGACAGATTACTTCAGGCATGAGTTTTTGTCCTTCTCCAACATTTCCTTCAGCATCGCCGCGAATTTTCTGACGGCCAGGCCGCGATGGGAAATTTCGTTTTTCTTTTCCGCTGAGAGTTCGGCTGTGGTTCGTCCCATCTCCGGGATGAAGAACAGCGGGTCATATCCGAAGCCGTTGTGGCCGCGAGGTTTGCGTGCGATGACGCCTTCGAGGACGCCGCTTGCTTCGGCGATGATGTTTTGCCCGTCAGACAGTGCCAGGCAGCAGACAAACCGGGCGGTGCGTTTTTCCTCGTCGATACCGGACAGTTCGCCCAGGAGTTTCGCGTTGTTTGCCTTGTCGATATCGGCCCGTGATGCGTGTGGCGGGAAATTCTCCTGTGCGAATCTTGCGCTGCGGACGCCGGGCGCTCCGCCGAGGGCATCGACGACCAATCCGCTGTCGTCGGCCAGCGCAGGCTGACCCGTAGCGGCGGCGTAGTAATTGGCCTTGGCGCGTGCGTTCTCGGCGCAGGTATCGCCGGTTTCTTCGGGAGTGAGGATTTTACCGTCCGGGTCGATTTCATCCAGCGAGACGACGCTGATACCCAGTGGTGTCATTGTCGCGGCGATTTCCCTTGCCTTTGAGGGGTTCCTTCCGGCAAGGAGTATTTTGAGACCCGATAACATACGAACCTACCTTCTCCCGGTGCGTGATTCCCTGAGCAGTTGATCTCCGTGTTTGCTTTTGCCCGGTACGCAGATGAGATAGGTTTTTTTCCTCGGTAGTTTGATTCGCTTTCCTGTATTGCCGTCACGGACGAATTCGTCGATGCTTCGTCCGTTGAGCGCGAGGAACTCGAAGTCTTTCTGGAGCGACTTTATTTTCGGGTCGTTGATTTTTACTATCTCGCCACGCGAACTCTTTTTGACGGAAACGGACCGTGTTCCGAATGCGCCGATTGTTACGTGCGAGACCGCCCGGCCGTGGTAAAAATAGGCCTCGTATCCACTTTTTCTCAGTTCTCGGCAATAG
>JAUVIQ010000132.1 GCA_030592655.1 Planctomycetales bacterium
GGAACAGTCCATGTGAATGATACGCCTTTGGCTTCGGCCTGGGCCTTTCCATCTACCAGCCAGACGTATTTCTCTGCACCTTCAGCCTTTACGGTGAAAGTTACCTTCTCGCCCGATTGGACCATAAAAACGGTTTTTTTGTCCGCTGTATTGGAATTAGACCAGGATATAATCCCTGGTGGTGCGGGTTCCTGGGCTGTTGCCGTACCAACCATTACCGACAATGACATGAGAAATATAGTTACTGACTTTCCGGACATCGTTACACTCCCTGTATTTATTTTTCTCTATTTTTCCTGAACTGCGGATTTAGAAGCCTTTTTTGTATTTCCGTATGCGCCGATGTTCACTCGCCCGCCGTTGGGCGTCGGTTCCTTTGAGAAGTCAGCCTTCGGGTCGCCGGCGTCTATACAGGGACTCTGCACATTGTCTTTAACCCACTTTTTCGTCTTCGGGTCCCACCGACCGGTCTTGCTCTTGAGATGAAAGTCGCCTTTTGAAGGGTCGGCAAATAATGGGGCAACGTAAATATCGCCTACGCCGGCAGAAGTGTTATTGTAATTACCCTTTGCATTTTTCCAGATGTTATTGTTCTTGATAACGGTGGGTTTTTTCGTTTCAACATAATTGATCCCATAACCTCCGTTGTTCGCGATTATGTTGTTCCTTATGTCCAATTTTATATATGGACTGGTCATACGGATACCGTCGCCGCTACAGTTGTATATCGTGTTATTGACTATGATCGGATTGGTTGCTCCGGTCAGGAGGCTTTTGGTGTGTCTCTTATAGTGCCTGGTATAGACTCCATTGGCACAGGCGCATATCAGATTATTCCTGTAAATGTTACCCACCAGCGGGAATTGAGGATTTTCCCAAATTCCTCCGGCACGCCGCGCCCCTGTCATTACGTTATTCTCTATTATGGAATACGACAGGCCGTCATTGCCAATGCCGGCGTCCCGCGCATCTGCCAAAGTGTTGTTATATATATGGGCGTATCTGGCGCCGTGTGCCCTTATGTTAAGAGATCCACCTTTTACATCATTACCATATACAAAAACATGAGTAAGGTTCCTGTTTATGTCTATGCCGCTGTGGCGCATGGTATTGTTTATCCAGTGAACATTTTCAGCGAACATCACTGCCAGCCCGGCCCGGTGGGCGCTGGTATTATCCCTGTAGTATATGTTTCTGCTGTATCGCGGGTTGCTCTGGTTGCTGGCAATGAAGGCGAGGCTGGAGGCGTATGATTTGTTGTGTACATCCTCAACTGTAAAGTTCACCACTTCGTCTGCAAGAAATATTCTGCAATGCGAATGGGTATAAGTGCTGGCCGTGGTGAATCCCTTAAAGGTTATATTGTGGTAGGGACCCCCTCGGGGGACATTAAAGCAGCCGACTCCCTTATACAGATCGGCCTTTGGAACCTCATGCTTTACGATGGCCGAACGATCGCCGACAACTGCCAGGTTATTCCTCTTGATGACAATTGTTTCCTTGACCACGTGCGTACCGGGAAGGAGTCTGACAATACCCCCCTCAAGAGGTAAGGAGTTTGTTGCCTTCTGGATGGATTCGCCCGGTTTGACCTCTACGACGGAGGTAGAGACTATCCACTCCTTGCGGGCCACGGACGGGACGAGTGCGTCCCTCATCCACCCGCTCCATTCGTCCTTGGCGTCTTTTTTCCAATACTTCGCGCAACTTGCGATTAATTCGCTTGTCCGCTTCTCATAAGCATTATTCGCCACCTCGACCCTTATTTTCCATATTCCCTTCCCCGGCACGGTCCATGTGAAGGAATCACCTCGACCTTCTTTTTGAACTTTGAACTCTCGCCACTCGGCATCATTTAAATGATGGCGGCGATACCAGCGAATGGGTTTCAAAGCCCCCTTTCTAACCTCTGTATCGGCCTCCCACCTGTATTTCTCCGCGCCTTGGGCCTTGACGGCGAAGGTGATTTTCTTTCCCGGCTTGACTTGAAAGGCGGTCTTTGCGTCTCCGGTGCCGGTGTTGGACCAGGAGACGATTTTCGGCGATTCAGAGGCATTGGACGAAAAAGTTACCCCCAGAATAATTACCAAGCCAGACACAATTGACATTTTGCGCATTTTTATTCTCCTCTAATTCTTCTCTTCAAACACGCTTAGTGGACAGAAGGTCCGCCCAAATATGAGAAATCGGGAGCATTCCGACAACCACGAGGCAATTCTCAAGACAGGGGATTTTTATCGTGCTTACTACTGCGATATTTCCACTACGCAGCCTTCTCTGCCTGCCCGGTAGATGGACAGTACTGCCTCCAGGCATTTCAGACTTTCAGCGCCGGAAATCGGAGCGGGACGGTCATTGATAACGGCGTCGATGAAATCGGCCACCATATCGTCGTAGAAGGAAAAGACGCCTTCCCTGCCGGAGGGAAATTCGTTCCACTCATTCGGGACCAGGCCAACGTCGTCCCTTGTCGTATATACCTTCATAGGCTCTTCCACCAGGACCATCTGCCCGTTACTTCCCAGGAGGAAGATGCGGCTTCCGCTGCTGCCGTGGGCAATCGATGAGGTATTGATGCCTCCCGTCGCGCCGTTGCTGAACTTCAAGGTCGCGTTCAGCGTATCTTCGACCTCCACACCGGCGGGTGAACCGTAGGTGTCGTATTCGGCGCTTACTCTGGTTATTTCCAGACCTGTCAGGTAGCGAACCAGGTCTATGTAGTGGCTGAAGTTCATCATCAGTACCCCGCCGCCGCTGGTCGCCCATTTGCCACGCCAGTGCGTAACCGACCTTCCGCGATAACCCTGGGTCCAATATGTTTCCTTTTTGTATCCGAAAAAAACCATCCCTATGTTGAATATCTCTCCTATTGCCTTCTTTTCCAGAAGCTCCCTGGCCTTGGCGACGGTGGGATGATACCTCAAGGCGAAATTGACCCCCAGTTTCACACCGGCCTTGTCGCACTCGGAGATAATCTCTGCCCCTTCGTCCAGGGTGGTAGCCAGAGGCTTTTCGCACATCACGTGCTTACCCGCCCGGGCAGCCTGGATGGCAATCGGAGCGTGGAGATGGTGAGGAACAGCCACGATCACCACGTCGATGTCCTTATTGGACATGATTTCCTTCACGTCGTCGGTATAGGCGACATTGAACTGTTTTGCGAGGTTCTCGGCCACTTGCTTCTGGGTGTCCATGACCGCGACGAGTTCCCCGGTCTCCATGTCCCGCAATGCCTCGGCGTAACGTTCGGATACGTCTCCACAACCGATGAGTCCGACTCCGATTTTCTTCACGTTTTCTCCCTTTCCCGGATTATGGATATTCGTACCCGTCCACCATGCAGATTTGCAGATTCCCGTCAATATCGGAATTGAAGAACGCCTTCGTCCCGTCAGGGGACAGGAACGGATGGGGATGAGCCAGATGACCGCTCCAGGAGCATCCCGGATGCAGGAGATACCTGACCTTCAGACAGGAATCCTCTCCTTCGGAGAGAGTACCGATGAAGAGTCTGCAATCCTCGCCGCGCCGCCCCTCGGCTGCGTAGCGTATCCAGTCGGAAACCATTTTCGTGCCCGACGGGTCGAACGCGAAGTGATTGAAGCGAGGATCGTCAATCTCGCGGGTTATCAGGTTTCTGTGTGCGCCGGGCAGGTTTTTACCCAGGTGGGCGGTGCTTTCGTCAGTCGGAACAGGCATGGACTCGACGATAGGCCTTTGAACGGGGTCCATCGGGCCGAGCCATATGCCCCCTATGACCGAAAGACCCTCTCCCCTCCAGCATTCGTGTCCGTGGACGTGTTCTTCGAGGTCGCGTCCCCAGGGCAGGTCGCGCCAGTTGGTACCGTCGTCGCGGATAACGTGAATATCCCCGCCGATGTCGTCAGCGACCAACTTCATGTTCTTTCCCTGGATGTCACTCCGCGAACCATGATTGTGCTGTATCATTATGTCGTGGCTTGCCTCGTCATCTTTTGAACGGCAGTACTGCGGGTGCATGTTGCAGAATTCGGGATGCTCATAGACGAGCCTCACCGAGCAATCGACCAGATCGAATACCAGCAGCCCATAGGGCGCTCCTTCGGTCTGTCCGTCGCCGAGGAATGCCGAGATTGCCAGGCGCCGTCCGTCCAAGGAGATCGTTGAGAGAATGTAGTACCTGCTTGGGCGATAGTCTGTTCCGGGAATCGGCGAGTCAATGACAAGCAGCGTCTCGCGCTTGAAGGAATCGAGCGAGACTCGCTTCAACATCGACTTTTCGCCGCCGTGGACTGTCTGGTCCACGATGTAATAGACGTATTTTCCGTCGGGGCTGACCGAAGGGGCCTTCGCGCCCTTCTCGTCGGTCAGTTGCCGCAGACTGAAGTCGTCCTCGATGTCGCACAGGTGCAGAATGGTGTCATGGGCTGCCTTGTTGGGATCTTCGGGATCATAATTCCTGAATCGCTGATAGACGAATCGTCTGGAATCGGGCGTAAAAACGTGCGATTCCATGTAGATGTGACTATTGTTGTGGCCGGGGTTCGTGGTAATCTGGACGACCCTCAGTCCTTTGGGTGATTCCGGTGTCAGCAGGTCTTGCCTTGGGCGACTCTCACGAACAATGGGGGCATCTACAGGCGGTTCCACGTTTTTCTCCGTTATTAACCTTTGTGCGGGTAACTGATCCTGACGGGTAAGACGGCGGTTATAATTTTTTCGTTGTTCATTTTCCCGATTTCTAATGCTATCGCCCGCGCCCGGCAGTGTCAACGGGACAATATATCTATCCTTTGTCAGACGATCAGGAAGAAATGTTTAGCATTCTTCTCGCGCGTCGGTAATAATGACAGCAGGATAGTTTCTCGGTATCCACTACACTATACTGTAGATTCAACAACGTCGGGAAAGGAGCAATGATGGCGGAGAGTTGCGAAATAAAATGCTCTGTAAGACCTGGGATGTTCGAGGACGAGTGGGTCGTGCGCATTTGTGTTATCACGGCTGACGGCCAAAGAAGGGAAGCTGAGAGCATTGTCTATGGCGACAGTCTGACACGCGAAGGGACACCGACTGCTTTATCGGAAGTTCCCGGCAGGCTCCGTGTTTATTGCATTGACAGGATGATCGACAAAGCAGCTGTCGTCTTGCCTCAAACGACCATTGAAAACGGACCTTGCGTTGTTGTCCCGGAAACAGAGCTCATAGAATCGTAGGGGGCCGCTGTTGATATTATCGAATACCGATATAAGACGCGCAATTGACGCTGGTGATTTAATCATTGTTCCGGCGCCGCCTCCGGAACACTTTTCCACCTCGGCTCTTGACTTTCGAGTCGGGCACCAGTTCATGAAATGGAAATCGCAAGCCCCCGGCGCTGAACTCGGTATCAATCTTTCACAAATCAAAGTGCCTGATTGTGGTCAATATATTGAAGAAGTCCTTCCGGATCGAGACGGACTCATTACTGTTCCAAAGGATGATTTCATTCTTGCTTTGACACTTGAGAAGATCGAGTTACCGCTGAGCGGCAAACTGGCGGCAAGGGTTGAAGGAAGAAGCAGCCTGGCAAGGTTCGGATTGGCGGTGCACATAACCGCCCCGACCATCCACTCGGGTTTTTCCGGGCCTATAGTATTGGAAATTAAAAATCTCGGGCCGCATTCGCTGAAAATTGAACCCGGTAAAACATGTATCTGCCAACTCGTCTTCGAGCAACTCCGCTCGGAACCGACAATCTCGCTCAAAACAGTGTTCCAGGATCAGAAAGACGTTCTTGGAAGACCACCATCTTCAGGAAAATCTCAAGACGGTGAATCAGGTGCTTAAATCATCGAGATCGGCGACGCACCTCGCCGCTGGCGGTTGACAGATTCGCTCATGCCTTATACTATCTTCACCGTTAATTTAAAGGAGAATTTGCATGATAAAGAAACGTCTTTTTACACCCGGACCTACGGAAGTCCCCCCGGAAGTCCTTATCGAAATGTCCAAACCGATGTTCCATCACCGCACGGCGCGGTTCAGGAAAATGTTCGGCGAAGTAACGACAGGACTGAAAAAACTCCTGATGACCGACAACGACGTGCTGACCATGGCCGGTTCGGGAACGGCCGGGATGGAGGCAGCCATTGCATGCGCGTGTCCGCGCGATAAAAAAGTCCTCGTATCCAACGGCGGGAAGTTCGGCGAGCGATGGGTAAAGATCGCCAAAGTCTATGGCCTGGACGTTGACGAGGTTCAGTTGGAATGGGGTACGGCCCTTCAGCCCGATACTGTGGCTGAAAAACTCGCCTCCGGAAATTATGGCGCGGTGATAACCGTCCACAGCGAAACCTCCACAGCCACCGCCTGCAACTTAGAAGCAATCGGAAAGGTCGTATCCGGTACCGACGCGATCCTGATTGCCGACTGCATCACCTCTGCCGGCGCGCTGCCGCTACGGACCGATGAGTGGGGTATCGACATTGTCGGTTCGGGCAGTCAGAAGGCATTTATGCTCCCGCCGGGTCTGGCGTTCGTATCCGTCAGCGAAAAGGCATGGAAGAACATCGACGCGATAACCGCGCCCGCTTTTTACCTGGACCTGAAGGCGTATCGCAAATCGCTGGCCAAGAACGACACTCCGTACACATCGGCGGTAAGTCTTATTCGCGGGTTGCAAGTCGCCCTGGAGATGATTAACGGTGTCGGAATCGAGACGGTCTGGTCGCGGACCGCCCTTTTGGCGTCGGCCACGCGAGCCGCCGCCGAAGCGCTGGGGCTGAAGGTCTTCTCGTCCCAGCCGAGCGATTCTGTAACGTGCATCCTGCTGCCTGAGGGCGTAACGGACGAACAGTTCCGCCCAGCCCTTCGCGACAGGTTCGGCTGCTCGGTCGCCGGCGGACAGGAATCGCTGAAAGGAATAGCCATCCGCATCTCGCACATGGGATACGTCGAACCGCTCGAAACGATAGGACTGATTGCCGCCATCGAATACACGCTGGCCGATTGCGGCGCTGATGTAAAAATCGGTACCGGAGTAACAGCGGCGGCGAAGGTGCTGAAAGATTGGAGATAAGCAGGAGTTTCCAAACGTGAAGGTCTTAATTGCGGACAAGTTGAGCGAGGTCGGCGTCGATTGGTTGGGCAAGCAGGACGACGTCGAGGTTGACGTCAAGGCCGGCTTGGCGCCTGAAGAACTGGCGGAAATCATCGGCGATTACGACGGAATGATCATCCGTTCGGGCGTGAAGGTAACAGCCGACGTCCTGGCGAGTCCGGGACGCCTTGAGTGCATCGCTCGGGCAGGCGTGGGGGTCGATAACATCGACGTACCTGTCGCCACCGCCAAAGGCATCATCGTGATGAACACCCCCGGCGGCAACACGGTCTCGACGGCAGAGTTGACCTGGGCGCTGATGCTGGCAATGTCGCGGAGGATAGTCCCTGCCAACGTTTCACTTACCGGCGGGGCGTGGGACCGCAAAAAATTCCAAGGCGCACAACTTGCCGGAAAGACGCTCGGCGTAATCGGCATGGGCAGGATCGGAAAGGCCGTCGCAAAGCGCGCCCTGGCGATGGAGATGGAGGTCGTCGCATACGACCCGTACTTCGCGGGCAAATGCCCCGAAGGATCGTTCGAGATGGTCAAAAGCCTCGACGACCTTTGCCGACGGAGCGATTACATCACCGTCCACGTCCCCGGAAACGCCGAAACAGCCGGTATGATCGGACCAAACCAAATCTCGCGGATGAAAGACGGCGTGTACCTGATAAACGCAGCCCGTGGCGGAATCATCGAACCTGAAGCGCTTGCCGAGGCCCTGGAATCAGGAAAGGTCGGCGCTGCCGCGCTGGACGTCTGGACCTCCGAGCCGCCGGAATCCGAAGCCGAAAAAAAACTCATCGCCCACCCGAACGTCCTGGCCGTTCCGCACCTCGGCGCAAGCACCGGCGAAGCACAGGAGCAGGTCGCACTGGAGGCTGCACAGCAACTCGTCGAAGCCCTGCGAGGCGGGGAGATTCGCAACGCACTGAACGCGCCGGGATTCGAGAAGGCCCTGCCGCCGATGCTGCGGCCTTATGCCGAATTGGCTTCGCGGATAGGAACGATCCTCGCCAACATCACGCCCGGAGCGATTACGAAGGTCGAAGTCGTCTATCGCGGCGCGATTGCCGACTTGAACGTCTCGCCCGTTACGACTTTCCTGATGGTCGGGCTGCTCTCGCCCCACATGGATCAGCCGGTCAACGTCATTAACGCGCCGGTCCTGGCTGAGCAGCGAGGCGTTACCATTGAGCAGATTACATCGAAGAAGGTCAGGGAGTTCGCCAACCTCATGCAGGTTGAGGTCCACACCGACCAGATGAGTCGGACGGCTGTTGGTACGATCTTCGGAAACCGTTTCGGCAGGATCATCGCCATCGACGGATACCGTGTGGAGATGAAGCCCGACGGGCACATCCTGTTAATCTTCAACGACGACATGCCCGGCGTGGTGGGTAAATTCGGGACGATCCTCGGAGCCAGCGGCGTCAACATCGCCGACATGACGCTCTCGCGCAAGGCCGACCCGTCAAAAGCCGTCGTCGCGATTAATCTGGATAACGCACCGACCGACGCAGTCGTCGAGGAAATCCGCTCCCAGGAATTCGTCAACGCCGCATACTACCTCAAACTACCCGAACTACCGCCCGAAGAACGCGGGGAGTAACCCGGATGCCGTGGCCGCTGTTGGGGAACCAAACGGAACGAAACGGGCCAATTCGGGCCAATTCGGAACGATTGGGGCCAATTGGGGCCAATTGGGAACCGTTGGGGCCAATTCGGGCCAATTCGGGCCAATTGCAAAATCCGTAAATCCTTGGGCGACATAGAGTTACGATTTTAGGGGTCGTTTTTGGGTCCATTTAAAAAAAATCCAACTTTAC